>NZ_CAWPDB010000124.1:40709-50824 GCF_963886625.1 Vibrio sp. V23_P3S9T160 | reverse complement strand
CAAGTCGAGCAATTGAGAATGCAAAGCAAAGATAACTTAGAAAGGCTCAGCGTTATTCTGGCTTTTATCGCGACTCGGTTGCTCCAGTTGAGATTTATGAATGAATCAGATGAGTTATCTAAGAGCAGTTGTGAGCCGATATTAAAAGGCAAAGCATGGAAGCTAATGTGGCTAAAGCTAGAAAGAAAAGGGCTACCGAAGGAAGCTCCGGACATATCATGGGCTTACAGAGGTATTGCTCGATTAGGGGGTTGGAAGAATACAAAGCGAACGGGTCGTGCTTCTATAAAGACATTATGGCAAGGATGGTTTAGGTTACAAACCATCCTTGAAGGGTATGAACTGGCTAAGTCTCTTGATTCACCAGACTTGTGATCAAGAGACAGGGTTAGGGGGGGGTGTTTAAGTAGCGACAAATATCCTCAACAACATCATCAAGTTGTATTCGTACTTCCTCGTTTGTATACCGTAAAACACGAATGCCAAATTGCTCTAGATAATCAGTTCTTGCTTGGTCGTAGATATAAGAAGACTCGCTGAAATGAGAGTCACCATCGATTTCAATCACCAGCCGATGACTTGGCGCATAAAAATCCACGATATAAGGACCAATACCAAACTGACGGCGAAATTTAGTGCCTAGTTGTTGGCATCGTAACTTTGCCCACACACTTTGTTCTGATGCTGTAGCGTTAGTACGCAATGTTCTACGCAGCATTTTTGTCGATTTAGGATTAGATTCCATTCTATTTCCTTTATTTTTTATTCCTCATCCCTGTTTTCAATGACGCCGTGTGTTTTCTTCCAACGTTCCCAGCGCTGATAAGCAAGCTGCTGCATGTCGGTGGTTTTATCCGCTTCATCAATGATCTCTTCACCCAGTAGGTATTCAAAAATATCCTCTAAGGTCAGAATGCCTTGTACTGTGCCGTATTCATCAACGATTAACGCCAGTTGCAGCCGTTTTTGCATCATTTGATCAAAGGCCTTTAATAAGCTCATTTTGTTGAGCAGCGCATGAAGCGGCCTCATGACCTCTTCTAAACGTTTACTGCCTTGGCCCTTTTGTTGCAGTTTAAATAGCTCTAAGCGATGCACAAAACCGATGATGTCCTCTTTGCTTTCGCCATAAATAAGCGGACGCGAGAAGGGCGTATCTCTATGTTGCACGAGAAACTCGTCGATAGTGAGTTGCGCGCTGGCGCGAAACAAAACCGGGCGCGGTGTCATCACTTGAGTCACTGGGACGTGCTGAATAGCCAACAAGTTATTGAGTATTTTTGATTCGCCATCGGCAAACTCACCGCTTTCATTGGCCAGCATGGCCATCGCGGAGAGTTCATCACGCATTTTGGGCGCTTCATGGTGACGCGCTAAGCGTTTGGTGATCTGCTCTGAAAACCAGACAAAAGGTGTCAGCGCCCACACCATCCAGCGTAAAACCACCGCAGAAGCTGGCGCAAGTTGACGCCAATAGGTTGCGCCAATAGTTTTCGGTACGATTTCCGACAACACCAAAATGCCTAGAGTTAGCACCGCAGAAAATACGCCGAGCCATTCGCTACCAAATACGACCGCCGCTTGTGCACCTGCGCTGGCGGCACCGATGGTGTGAGCAATAGTGTTGAGTGTGAGAATTGATGCCAAGGGACGGTCGATGTCTGCTTTGAGTTTGTTCAGTCTGTCGGCTGAAGGGTGAGCGTTTTGACGCAACTGAGCAAGGTAACTTGGTGTAATGCTCAGTAGCACAGCTTCAAGAACCGAACAGATAAAAGAGACACCGATGGCAACGGCAATATAAACCGTAAGCAAAAACATGATTGTTCCTTAGTTTTATTTATACCAAATCAATACTGCGTTGAGCTTGATCCATGCCAATGTCGGTCATTGGAGGCTCTACCTGCGTAGGATTGTACTGATATATTAGGTCGCTTAAGTGACCTGAAATATCAGGTATCCAAGCATAAGTACGCTATAAATAAGGGCTTACAGCATCAAAAACAAGCGGATATTCTTTGTCAATCAGTAACAAATTGTGAGTTATTGCTCATATTGTGGTTAAAAGTGCGGCATAGAGACAAAAGATCAGCGACAAACCTTTGCCAGACGGGGGCTTTATGTTTTAGAGTGAGGTCAATTCGATAACACATGAGAAGGGAAACCTAATGAACAAGACCCAATTAATCGACTTTATCGCTGAAAAAGCAGACTTATCTAAAGCACAAGCAAAAGCTGCTCTTGAAGCGACTTTAGGCGCAGTTGAAGGAGCTCTCAAAGAGGGTGACCAAGTTCAACTAATTGGTTTTGGTACATTCAAAGTAAACCACCGTGCAGCGCGTACTGGCCGTAACCCTAAAACAGGTGCTGAGATTCAAATCGCAGCAGCTAACGTTCCAGCATTTGTAGCCGGTAAAGCACTGAAAGATTCAGTGAAATAATTTATACTACGCCGAGATACCCTCTCGGCGTAGATTTCTCCCATGAAAAAAATTCTTTTATCCATTCTATTTCCCCTAGTCTTAGTGGGATGCTCTTCCTCTAGCCATACGCCTAGTCTCGAACAATATTCCAATTATACCAGTGGGCAAACCATGGGTGATGCCACCAGTTTTTATTGGTATATCGAGCGTTCAGCCTCTCCAAACAGCGCCGCCGATTATGTCGCATCGGGTGATTATGGTTGGTATAAAACTAATTATCGCTGGGATGAAGGGACATTAAGAGAGCTCAAGCGCGAAGGTGAGCAGCTACAAAAGAAATCGCTCGTGCCTTATTCGGTTCACTTACGTTTTAATGACGCTGGCGAGGCCATTTATCAACAATACCGTGTCGATGGAAAAATACTGCCACTCGATGAAGAGCAGCTTTCCCATTACCTGCAACAAGCACAATACCTGATCTCAGAAACCAAAAATAAAGACAACCAAGGGTTAGAACTGATTCAAGGAGTGTGGGATGGCGAAGTGTTTGAAACCTGTACGGGTCATGAATACACGCAGATGGAATTTAACCAAACGCTGCCCAGTTTTGTGGTCAGTCGTTTAGCATCATTGGATAACTACATCGCATTTTTAGGTAAAATCCGCAATAACCGTGTCTATATCGAAGAGCTATTAATGCTTGCTGATGAGAATCATGGCTGTGTCGAAAAACCGCAATTGTTGAAGTGATGATTAAGTTCATCTCGAAGTGAGTTTAACACCAAGCCAATACCGAAGTATGAATATGAAGTATAAAAATAAGGCGCTCAATGAGCGCCTTATTGGATCATAACCTAGCTTTGTCGTTGTTATTTTGTTGTCTGTTGTTCACGAGCTATCGCGCGGTAGCCAATATCGCTGCGATAGAACATGCCATCCCAGTTGACCTGTTTGGCTAATTGGTAAGCGCGCTGCTGCGCTTGTGAAACTGTGTTACCAAGTGCGGTTGCGCATAACACGCGACCACCGTTGGTGACGACTTCTCCAGCTTGGTTGCTTGTGCCTGCGTGGAAGATTTTCTCACCCGCGACTTCTTGCGTTGGTAAGCCAGAAATGACATCCCCTTTCGCGTAGTCGGCAGGGTAACCGCCAGCGGCCAAAACAATACCGATAGAAGCGCGTGGGTCCCATTTTGACTCCACTTGATCGAGTTTACCTTCTAGAGCGGCAAAGCAGAGTTCGACCAAATCCGATTGCATCCGCATCATGATCGGCTGAGTTTCAGGGTCACCAAAGCGGCAGTTGTACTCAATCACTTTCGGTGTGCCTTGCGCGTCAATCATTAGCCCAGCGTACAGAAAACCTGTGTAAGGGTTGCCTTCTGCCGCCATACCGCGCACCGTTGGATAAATGACCTCTTGCATCACGCGCTCATGGATCTCTGGCGTGACCACCGGAGCTGGCGAGTAAGCACCCATGCCGCCAGTATTGGGGCCAGTGTCTTTATCGCCGACGCGTTTATGATCTTGGCTGGTGGCCATAGGGAGAACATTTACGCCATCGACCATGACAATGAAGCTCGCTTCTTCTCCATCTAAGAACTCTTCAATCACCACGCGGCTGCCTGCATGACCAAAGGCATTGCCTGCGAGCATATCTTGAATCGCGTCTTCGGCCTCTTGCAGCGTCATCGCCACAATGACCCCTTTGCCAGCGGCAAGGCCATCAGCTTTGACCACAATCGGCGCACCCTGCTGGCGGACGTATGCCAAAGCAGGTTCAATTTCTGTGAAATTAGCGTAAGCCGCCGTTGGAATATGATGACGAGCTAAGAAATCTTTGGTGAAGGCTTTTGAGCCTTCGAGCTGTGCTGCCGCTTGCGTCGGGCCAAAGATGGGTAAATCCGCCTTACGGAAAGCATCCACCACGCCAAGCACTAAGGGTGTTTCTGGGCCAACAATGGTCAGTTCAATACGTTTTTCTTGAGCAAAAGCGACCAAACCAGCAATGTCTTCCACTGCAATGTTGACGTTCTCAAGTTTAGGCTCAAGCGCTGTGCCCGCATTACCCGGAGCAACAAAGACAGTTTTAACATTTGGGTTTTGAGCGACTTTCCAACCCAGAGCGTGCTCACGACCGCCAGCACCTATAATCAGAATGTTCATCTATGAGTATCCTTTAACGTATAGAGTTTGTTTGTTGCCATTTACCCCCTCCTAACCTCCCCCCTTAAAGGGGGAGGAACTTGGATGACAATATCTCCCCTTGAAGGGAAGGAACTTGGAGAACAATACCTCTTCCTAAAAGTTAGGTAAGGTCACCTCGTTCTATTCCCTCCCCCTGAAGAGGAAGGAAGTTGGAGAACAATACCTCTTTCTAAAAGTTAGGTGAGGTCACTTCGTTCTATTCTCCCTCCCCTAAAAGGGAAGTAAGGTCATTTGGTTTCTATTCCCTCCCCTTCTAGGGGAGGGCTAGGGTGGGGTAAGGTTTTTAGTGACGGAAGTGACGCATACCAGTAAAGATCATCGCCATACCGTGTTCATCGGCGGCGGCAATCACTTCGTCATCCCGCATCGAACCGCCTGGCTGAATCACACACTTGATGCCCGCTTGCGCTGCGGCATCAATGCCGTCACGGAACGGGAAGAATGCATCAGAAGCCATTACACATCCTTCTACTTGTAAGCCTTCATCGGCCGCTTTAATGCCCGCAATTTTGGCTGAATAAACGCGGCTCATTTGGCCTGCGCCCACGCCAACAGTCATGTCACCTTTTGAGTAAACAATCGCGTTTGATTTGACGTATTTAGCTACTTTCCAGCAGAAAAGAGCATCTTTGATCTCTTCTTCACTCGGCTGGCGTTTGGTTACGATTTTGAGATCATCAAGGCTAACCATGCCTTGATCGCGATCTTGCACTAGCAAGCCACCATTGACGCGTTTCACGTCAAAGCCCGTGGTTTTCGCTGACCACTCACCGCACTCAAGCAGGCGCACGTTTTTCTTCGCCGCAACCACTTCAATCGCTTCCGCAGAAACGATTGGTGCGATGATCACTTCAACAAACTGGCGCTCAACAATCGCCGCTGCGGTTTGTGCGTCTAGCTCGCGGTTAAAAGCGATGATGCCACCAAAGGCAGAAGTAGGGTCGGTTTGGTAAGCACGGTTGTAGGCTTGAAGAATATCGCTGCCCAAGGCAACACCGCATGGGTTGGCGTGTTTGACAATCACACACGCTGGCTCAGCGAACTCTTTCACACACTCAAGAGCGGCGTCGGTATCGGCGATGTTGTTGTAAGAGAGCGCTTTACCTTGGAGTTGGCGTGCAGTAGAGACTGACGCTTCCTCTGGGTTGGCTTCAACATAGAAAGCGGCTGCTTGGTGACTGTTCTCACCGTAACGCATGTCTTGTTTTTTCAGGAATTGTTGGTTGAAGGTGCGCGGGAATTTGCTCTCTTCATCAGCCTTCTTTCCTTCTTCATCAAGTAAAGAGGCTCCATAGGATGGAACCATAGTGCCGAAGTAGTTGGCGATCATGCCATCGTAAGCGGCGGTGTGTTCAAAAGCGGCAATCGCAAGGTCAAAACGTGTTTCGAGTGTTAGCGAATGGTCGTTCGCATCCATCTCGGCAATGACACGGTCGTAGTCATGTGCATTCACCACTATAGTCACATCTTTGTGGTTTTTCGCCGCAGAACGCACCATAGTTGGCCCACCAATGTCGATATTTTCTACCGCATCAGCTAGGGTACAACCTGCTTTAGCAACGGTTTCGGCAAACGGATAAAGGTTGACGACTACCATATCAATCGGCTTAATACCGTGTTGTTGCATGATGTCGTCATCTTGACCACGGCGGCCCAGCACGCCACCGTGTACTTTCGGGTGCAATGTTTTTACGCGACCGTCCATCATCTCAGGAAAACCGGTGTAGTCAGAAACTTCTGTAACCGCAATACCTTGGTCTGCTAATAAGCGAGCGGTGCCACCAGTAGAAAGAATATCGACACCGCGCTTCGCGAGAGCTTGAGCGAACTCAACAATGCCGGTTTTGTCTGATACGCTGATCAATGCGCGGTGAATAGGACGAGCGTTATTCATGCTTCGGTCTTCCTCAAATCATGGAGTTAATAGGAAATTTGATGGCGCACATTCTAACCAAACAATCATCAAAAAGCTCGCGCAATCGTTTGGCATCGCAAAATTTTTTATAAAAATGGCGATATTGGGTATCAAACGTAATAAAAACGTTAAAGGAGAATGAGATGTTTCAAATTGGAGAGCTCGCCAAACGCTGTAAAGTTTCAACCGATACGCTGCGTTTTTATGAAAAAAATGCGCTAATAAAACCGGCGGGGCGCAGTGAGTCTGGTTATCGTTTATATAATCAAAAAAATCAGCAGCAGGTGAGTTTTATTCTCAAAGCCAAAGAGCTAGGGCTCAGTTTGGATGAGATCAAAGAGTTACTGGAAATAAAGCTAGAAGCGACCGAACACAGCTGTGCAGAAGTGAAATCGATCACCAGCGCTAAGCTGGTGGTGATTGATCGAAAAATCGCCGAGTTAACGGCGATTCGTCAAGCGCTAAAAAAAATCAACGATGCGTGCTGCGGTCATATAGACGACAACGCCAGCCACTGCTCAATTTTAGCGGCATTGGAGTGAGATAACCTTAGTTTGCGTTTTTGATAAGTTTGATTATTAGTTTGTTGATATAAAGCTTTATATAATCACACCTCACTTATTTGGTATTAAATTATCATTTTATCAATGATCACTGATACTTCATGGTACACACATGATTGGAATACATTTTCAAATCAACGACTGGATGTTGAGTGTTGATGAAAATAAATTGTATCGCCAAGATAGGGAAGTTTCGGTCGAGCCAAGGTTAATTAACCTTTTGTATTTTCTTGCAAAAAATGCAGGAGAAGTCTTTTGTCGTGAAGAGTTGATTGAACACGTTTGGGGTGGTGCGATTGTCACCGACCAAGTGGTGACTCAATCTATTTTTGAGCTGAGAAAACTGCTACGCGACGGTCGTGAAGAAAACATCCATTATTTAACGACTGTGCCTAAGCGTGGATATAAGCTGGTGGCAAGCGTTACAGAAGTGCTTCCTGAACAAGTTGTCGATCAAAATTGGCTGGTAATTAATGATGAACCCATCAGTAAATCAGCGTTAAGGTCGGAAATTGAAGAGACGGCTGAACCAGAGTTGTCTTGCGATATTGCCTTTCCTGCCGGGCCGTTGACGCGCGCTTTTAGTAGCCGTAATACTTCTACACCACGCGATACCATGCAAATTCGCCGTTGGAAATTGATGGCTTTTGATGTGTTATGGATAGGAGCGTTGATCATCGCTTTTGGTTTATTTACCTACCATCAATCTGAAACCAATATTACTCAAGCGATGGATACCCATTTAATGGAGTTTAAATTCCAAGAGAATTTCGCGCAGGATCAAAGCAATATTGAGTTGTCTGATGGCTTAGTTCAAAAGCTGGCCGCTGACATCGCACAAGTCAGTCAATATCGGGTTCGTTTGAGTAAAACCCGTTTTGCTGCGGGGATTTTAGCGGGAAAAACGGTGACGGTGCAGGTCAAAGATCAGGGCGGTAAAGCTTATTTGGATGTGGAGTATCGCAATAATGGATCGGGGACTATTCTGTTTAGCCGCCAATACTCGCTCGCTTTGTCCCAAATTAAAGTGGTCATGAAGCAAGCCTCGCAGGATTTAATGCAAGCTTTAGCCGTACCGGATGCTGCCAGTAAGGCCGAGCGATTAATGACAGATATGCCCGCCAACCAGCAGGCATTAGTCAAGCTGATTCAAGCCCATCATTATCTCAATGTATCTCAGCCATCTTCTTTTAAAGAGGGGATTAGGTTGTTAGAGGAAGTATTGAAAATTGAACCTGATAACGCTTACGTGCAAGCGGAGTTATTAGTGGCTTACTATGTGCAAACTGCGCTCGATCCAAGCCAAGTGCTGAGTATTGACCGCGTGAATCAATTGACGCAGTCATTACTGCATGCCATCGAGCAAGGCCAACCATTGCAACAGCCGCGTATTTTCGAAGCATTAGCGCTGCATGAGACCATGCGTGATAATGCGTCGCAAGCCAATCACTATTTGCAACAAGTTCTTGCTGAGCGTGAATCAGTACTGGCGTATGTACTTTTGGGTAAACTGGCTGAATTACAGGGTGATATGGAAAGGGCCAGTGAAGCGTACAGCGAAGCTTTTTATATTGATACGTCGATGGAAACTTATATGTTGTGTGAGAACTTAGCTTTTTATAGCAACCTTAAGTCGATTGATTACGCGCTCTATCGCGCCGTTCATCCATCGGTTACGACTGTGTTATAGAAACGGTGCGTTGGGTTTCATCTCAATTATACTGCGTGGTTTATGGCGTGCTATAGCACGAGAGTTGAGTGTTTATTACTCATCGTTATTTATGCTGGGGGCTTTAACTGTCCCCTTTCGAGGCGACTATGCAAGGTATTCTTTCTATCCAATCTCACGTGGTGTATGGCTGCGCAGGCAACAGTTCGGCTGTATTCCCTTTGCAGCGTTTAGGGCATGTGGTTTGGCCGATTCACACCGTTCAATTTTCCAACCACACCCAATATGCGCAGGGCTGGACGGGCAAAGTGATGCAACCGGGTGATATCAGTGATCTCGCGCAGGGCTTAGTTAACATTGAGGTCGTCAGCGGGATCAAAGCAGTGATTTCAGGCTATATCGGGAGCGATGCGCAGGCTGATGAAATTTTAGATACGGTTGAGCGAGTGAAATCTGCGAATCCTAACGCCCTATATATTTGCGATCCTGTGATGGGGGATCCGGTTAAAGGTTGTGTGGTGAGTCCTGATGTGACCAAAGCTTTGTGTGAACGGATCATGCAGAAAGCCGATATTATTGTGCCTAATCAGTTCGAGTTAGCTCGATTTACGGGGATCGAGATTGATGATTTGGAGTCGGCGATTAAGGCGTGTCAACGCGCATTAACCATGGGGCCAAAAATTGTATTAGTGAAGCATCTGCACAGTGCTTCTGAGCATCAATTTACCATGTTGTTGGGTAGCGCTCAGGGCCTGTTTCTTATCACTCGGCCTTTGCTGGATTTTGTTCGCCAACCTGTAGGGGTAGGGGATCTCATTACGTCACTCTTTACTGGGCATTACTTGAATAATCACGATGCACTGAAATCATTCGAGCTGTGTAATCATGCGGTTTATCGTGTCTTAAAGCAAACGGCAGAGCAGGGCGAGTGGGAATTGCAAATTATTGCCGCTCAAGAGGAATTGGTCAGCACCATCGCTGATTTTACCGCCGTGCTGATAGCAACTGCAGGCTAAAACATCATCCAACGATACCAAACCCTAGTCCGAACGATCGCTCCTATCCTAAACCTTCAACCTCAGGCTTTTCTTTGTCGAGCGACTCTGTTCGCTCTATCGCGTGTTCTCTCAACTCTCAACTCTCAACTGATCAAAGCTATGGAGTCCGTTGGCGTTGGGCGAACATTGCGTTGGCAATGTCCAATTGTGTAGTGAAACCTTTCCTGATAACTGCGTTTGTGGCTTTATCACATCAAACGGTTTGTTTATCTCACCTATCTGCTCCGATTGTTCTCTCCTGATATTTTTAGCTTTTGTGATGTTTTGTTGTTTTATTTTTTAT
>NZ_CAWPDB010000124.1:0-40688 GCF_963886625.1 Vibrio sp. V23_P3S9T160 | reverse complement strand
TTTTTTCGTTATCAGGTTTTTCTCAATAAATAGGGATTCACTCATTATTTTATTGATAAGCGCATCTTTATTTTTTTCGTCAATTTTGAGCGTAATCTGCAGCCAAATTCAGTGAGATGTCGTGGCGACCTATTAGCCAAAGCCTCTCACTTATTATGGTTTGAGCCTATGGCTCGTAGAAAATATCGGGAGACGTTATGTCATCGAATACCAAAAAAATTGGCGTCATTGCTTGTACTGGGGTGGTCGCGGGCAACATGATGGGTAGCGGCATTGCCTTGTTACCCTCAAGCCTTGCAACGGTTGGCTCTATTTCTCTATTTAGTTGGATTATCTGCATCATCGGCGCGCTGAGTTTGGCGTTTGTGTTTGCACGCTTAGCCACTAAAAACCCACAAGAAGGTGGCCCAATTGCTTATGCAGGTGAAGTCTCACCAGTATTTGGTTTCCAAGCAGGTGTGCTTTATTACCACGCAAACTGGATTGGGAACTTAGCTATTGCCATTACGGGTGTCTCCTACCTTTCGGTGTTCTTCCCTATTTTGAACAACCCTGTTCCCGCTGGGCTAGCCACTATTGCTGCTGTATGGGTGTTTACTTTGGTCAACTTGCTAGGGGGAAGTTGGGTTAGCCGTTTGTGTACGTTTGGTTTGGTATTAATTTTGGTTCCAGTGCTGGGCACTGCTCTTTTGGGCTGGACTCATTTTGATATGGCAACCTATCAACAAAACTGGAACGTTTCTGCTGGCAGTGATAATCACGCCATTATCAGTGCTGTATTGATCTGCTTATGGTCATTTGTTGGTGTTGAATCAGCCGCGGTATCGTCGGGTATGGTACACAACCCCAAACGTACCGTGCCGCTAGCCACAATGCTTGGCACTGCGATCGCGGGGATTATTTATATCCTTTCGACACAAATGATCAGTGGGATGTTCCCTGCCGCAGAAGTTGCCGCTTCCGGTGCTCCTTTTGCGCTCGCGACAACGGAACTCTTTGGTAGTTGGTCTGCACCGTTTGTTTCAGCCTTCACAGCCTTGGCTTGTTTTACGTCGTTAGGTTCTTGGATGATGTTGGTCGGTGAAGCGGGTAAACGTGCTGCGAGCGATGGCAACTTTCCTAAAATCTACGGTGATACAGACAAAAACGGTGTGCCTAAAAAAGGATTGATCTTAGCGTCAATCAAGATGACAGCGCTGATGTGTGTCTTGATGGCCTTTAGCTCTCAAACCGCGCACGCGTCAGATATCTTTAACCAACTTACAACAGATGCAGTGTTGTTAACCATGCTGCCTTACTTTTACTCCAGCATTAACTTGATCCGTTTCGAAGGGATGACGACGCGTAATGGTTTTGTGATGCTGTTCTCTGGTGTCGCGTGTGCGTTTTGTATGGTGGCACTGGCTGGTGCGGAAGGGACGACCTTGACCGCTACCTTCATCATGTCACTGGTCATTTTGATGTTCTACAGCAAAAAAACGGGCCTTGCTCAATACATAGAGTCACACAAAAACGATTTACCTGCGTCAGCGGCTTAATTTCCTAGGCTAGCGCGCCAGCTACGCAGTGCGTTAGTTCTTCATTTTCCTTGGTGCTTCTTCTCCTCACTATCACAACGGATAGGGAGCGCCTTTTCTCGTCTTGGAGATGTCCAAATGAATATTTTTGCTATCTTGAACCACATGGGTGTGTTCTTTAAAGAAGAGCCTGTTCGCCAGCTTCACGCGGCATTAGAAAAAGCAGGTTATGACGTGGTTTATCCCGTTGATGATAAAGATTTGATCAAATTAATTGAGATGAATCCACGAGTTTGTGGGGTGTTATTTGACTGGGATAAATACTCTCTTGAGCTTTGTGAGCGCATCAGTAATGTCAATGAAAAACTGCCAGTACACGCATTTGCCAATGAGCAGTCAACGTTAGATATTTCATTGACAGATTTGCGTTTGAACGTGAGCTTTTTTGAGTATTCGTTAGGCATGGCCGATGATATTGCAGTGAAGATCAATCAAGCAACGCAAGAGTATAAAGATGCGATCATGCCTCCGTTTACCAAAGCGCTGTTTAAATATGTGGAAGAGGGCAAGTACACTTTCTGTACTCCTGGTCATATGGGCGGTACGGCATTCCAAAAAAGCCCCGCAGGAAGTATCTTTTATGATTTCTACGGCCCGAATACATTCAAAGCAGACGTCTCAATTTCGATGCCAGAACTGGGTTCACTGCTTGATCACTCTGGCCCACATAAAGAAGCGGAAGAGTATATTGCACGAACATTTAATGCCGACAGTTCTTACATCGTAACCAACGGTACTTCGACATCAAATAAAATTGTCGGCATGTATTCTGCACCGGCGGGTAGCACTGTGCTGGTGGATCGTAACTGCCATAAATCATTAACTCATTTAATGATGATGACAGACGTAACGCCTATTTACTTCCGTCCAACTCGTAATGCTTACGGTATTTTAGGCGGAATTCCACAAAGCGAATTTAGCCGTGATGTGATTGCTGAAAAAGTGGCCAATACCCCGGGTGCCAGCGCGCCAAGCTATGCTGTGATCACCAACTCGACTTACGATGGTTTGTTGTACAACACCCAATTCATCAAAGAGTCTTTAGATTGTAAACACATTCACTTTGACAGTGCTTGGGTGCCTTACACTAACTTCAACCCAATTTACCAAGGTAAATGTGGTATGAGCGGTGAAGAGATGCCAGGTAAAGTGTTTTATGAAACACAATCTACTCATAAGCTGCTCGCCGCTTTCTCGCAAGCTTCGATGATTCATATAAAAGGTGAGTTTGATAAAGAGTCGTTTAACGAAGCCTTCATGATGCATACCTCGACCTCGCCTCAATACGGTATTGTGGCTTCAACTGAAACAGCAGCAGCGATGATGCGTGGCAATACGGGTCGTAAGTTGATGCAAGATTCTATTGATCGCGCCGTACGTTTCCGTAAAGAGATCAAACGATTAAAAGGTGAGAGTGATAGCTGGTTCTTTGATGTATGGCAGCCGGAGAATATTGATACAACGGAATGTTGGAAGCTAGACCCTAATGATAACTGGCATGGTTTTAAAGGTATTGATGATAACCACATGTACCTTGACCCCATTAAAATTACGTTGTTAACACCGGGAATGAATCAACAAGGTGAGCTTGAAGCGTCGGGGATCCCTGCCTCATTAGTGGCTAAATTCTTAGACGAGCGCGGCATTGTGGTTGAAAAAACAGGCCCATACAACCTGCTGTTCTTGTTCTCAATTGGTATTGATAAATCGAAAGCGATGCAACTGCTGCGCGGTTTGACTGAGTTCAAACGGGGTTACGATTTGAACTTGACCATTCGTTCGATTCTTCCTTCTTTATACAAAGAAGACCCAAGCTTCTACGAAGGCATGCGTATCCAAGATCTAGCGCAAGGTATTCACGACTTAACTAAGAAATATGCATTGCCAGAATTGATGTACAAAGCATTTGATGTGTTGCCTGAGATGAAAGTGACGCCACACGCGGCATGGCAGCAAGAACTACGCGGTAAAACTGAAGAGGTTCTGTTGAATGAAATGGTTAACCGCGTGAGCGCGAATATGATCTTACCTTATCCTCCTGGTGTACCTTTGGTGTTGCCAGGTGAAATGGTGACAGAGAGCTCACGTCCTGTCCTTGAATTCTTGGAAATGTTGTGTGAAATCGGTGCGCATTATCCGGGGTTTGATACTGATATTCACGGCTTGTATCGTCAAGCTAACGGGAGCTACACCGTGAAAGTGTTGAAAGACTAAAGGTCGATTTTGTTGGCGGTTTATCGGGAACCTTTATTACGCGCGCAGTGATAAAGATAAACCTGCCAACACTCTAAATTCGATTGCGATCCCCTCAAACCAACGTAAATCGATTCAAGAGAGCCATTCGGCTCTCTTTTTTATCGAAGTATTTAGCGGCTCTCTAGCGGCTTATAGTGCTTAGAAAGCGTAAGAGGCGTTAATATAGAACTGACGAGGTGCGCCTGGCATAATTTGTGTCGCACCAGTGGCACTGACGTAATAGTCCTTATCTAACACGTTTTCTACGCTCAATTGAGTGCTCCAATCTTGCCATTGGTAACCCATACGAGCATCAAAACGCGCGTAACCGGGCAGTTTGGTCGTATTTTGTGAGTCAGCATAGCGATCGCCTACCGCTGTCATACCCGTTTCAGCGAACCAGCCTTGCTCAGCTTGGTAGTGGACAAACAGCTGACCATTCAGTTTTGATACTGCACTTGGGCGATTGCCTTGGGTATTATTCTCGGCTTTGATGATTTCAGCATCTTGCCAGCCGATAGCCCCACGCAGTGACCATGTTTCGCTGAGGTATGCTTTCACATCCAATTCCACACCATCGGTTCTTTGCAAACCAGTGAGTAATATGATTTTTGGGTCGAGAGGATCTTTCATCCGGCGGTTATACATCTCTAAACGATACAGAGATAAAGTGCTGGCAATGCGTCCATCGAACCAATCGCTTTTTGCACCAATTTCATATAAACGGCTGTGCTCAGGATCAAGCTGATTAGCTTTGTTACCTGGTGAGAGACCAATCACCCCGCCTCCGACAGGAGAAAAGGTTTTGCTGTAAGAAGCGTATAAGGCGTGATCCGCCACTGGGTTCCAAACCAAGCCTAAGCGAGGACTTAGGTTATAAGAGGTTTGAGTTTCTTCTTTATTAAGATCCAAGCGGTGAGTGGTAACTTTAAATTCGTCGTAGCGCAGGCCTAGTAAAAGATGCCAGTTGTTTAGACTGATTTGATCTTGTAAGTAAAGACCAGAGCTGCGTACTTTATGATTAGCATCGCTAGACAGCGACATTTCACCATTGTGGCTTGGGAGTTGGTCCGGTTGGTAAAGGTTGCCCGCAGGGATCGCCTCCTTATTTTGATACAGTTTTGGATTACGTTCCTGCCAATTCAGTTCTAGGCCAGCCAATAAACGGTGGTTAATTGAGCCAGTATTGAATTGGCCTTCCACTTCGCTTTGGCTGGTTAAGTTGCTGGCATTGAGCTGTTGCTGCCAGCGCTTACGAACCACGTTATCCCCTTTCACTTGAGTGACGTAAGTATTATCAAATTCGCTGTCGAGCTTAATGTAGCTGAGCTGTTGGCGCAGTTGCCAAAGATCGTTCAATTGCCAAGTGAGTCGTGAGCGAGTTGTTTCGCTCACATCATCAATAAAATCACGTTTAGTATCGCTGTAGACAGCGCTGTTAGGCACATCAGCCGGATAGCCATTGACCGCAGGAATGCCTCGGTCCGGTGTGCGGTGGTGCTCATTACGTTCATACTGGATAAGAAAATCGAGGTTGTCCTTGATTGCCCAACGCAGTGAAGGTGCCAGCAGTGTGCGTTTGCCTTCCACACCATCGCGGAAACTGTTGCTGTCTTCTTGTGCCATATTCAAGCGCACCTGCACATCGTCATGTAATTCACCGCTAAGATCGGCAGCGAGACGTTGGTAATCATGGCTACCAATTCGTGCATTGATACTTGAGGCTTGGCCTTTTTGTGGCGTTTTACTGACTCGGTTGATGATGCCACCAGTACTACCACGTCCATACAGTACCGCCGCCGGTCCTTTCAGGATCTCGACACTTTCGATGTTGCCGAGATCGCGCGTGTACTGCATGTCATCACGGAAACCATCGAGGTAGAAATCGTTACTGGCCGCAAAACCACGAATTGTCACGCTATCAAAGCGGGTATCATTGACCGCATCAATACCGGGCGTACCGACTAGCGCTGCGCTTAATGAGGATGGATTAAAGGCGCTGAGCTGCTCTGCAGGTAGGCTATTAATGGTTTGCGGCACTAATTTCGCAGGCGTTGCAGTCCGTGTTGCGGTGGCAACAACCGGGTGCTGAGTTTGTTGGCTTGTTACAACCAACGTCTCTTCTTGGGCTAGTGCTGAGTGATGAGCGGCGAGAATAGCTAAGCAAAGTAATGTGGGGCGACTTTTAAAATAGGACATAATGAACTCTTACAATAATGCGTTATGCGAATGGTAATTGATATCATTAACATTTAAAAGAATAAGTCACCTTTATTTATTGCCGCTAAGTTTATTTGTTTAATGAATGAGCAATGTGAGATCAATAGCAATGTTGTCAGCAGAGATAGCTTTTACTGGTGTTTTGAGTAATAAAAATGGAAAAACCGAGCGCAGAGGCTCGGTTTTAAAAGCGATGGTATCTAGTTGCTAGATTTGTGCAGTAGCTAGATTAGTTCATGCCGTATTTTTTTAGCTTCTTACGAAGAGTGCCGCGGTTGATGCCCATCATGGTTGCTGCGCGAGTTTGGTTACCGCGAGTGTACTGCATGATGGTGTCGAGTAGTGGCTGTTCAACTTCAGCAAGAACTAACTCGTATAGTTCTGTCACTTCTTGGCCGTTTAACTGCGCAAGGTAGTTTTTAAGAGATGCTTTAACTGAATCACGTAGTGGTTTTTGCGTGATTTGATCTTGTGAAGTTACGGTTGTTACTGTGAAAGCTTCTGAAGTCAGGTTTTGTTCGAACATATGCGGTCTAGCTCTTCTCTTAATTATGATGCAACGTTATCAAAATAACCTTCGAGCGCGTCAATTTGCAGCGGTGCTGCGTCAATAGCGTTGAAGGTACGGCGAAACTCACTCGCTTGTTCATGTTCTTTCAGATACCAACCCACATGCTTACGAGCGATGCGAGGGCCTAAATACTCACCATAGAAACTGTGGAGAGCCTGTACATGACCAAGCATAATATCTTTCACTTCCGCAGCCGGAAGTTCAGACATCGTGGTGCCGTTTTCCAAATAGTGTTGGATTTCTTGGAAAATCCACGGGCGACCTTGGGCAGGTCGTCCAATCATTAAAGCGTCAGCGCCGGTGTAATCCAGCACGTATTTCGCCTTCTCTGGGCTATCGATATCACCGTTAGCAATAACCGGAATAGAGATGGCGCTTTTCACCGCTTTAATGCTGTCGTATTCGGCCTCGCCTTTGTACATACACGCTTTGGTTCTGCCATGCAGGGCTAAAGCTTGTATGCCGCAGTCTTCGGCTAATTTAGCGATGTAGACACAGTTTTTGTTGTCTGTGTCCCAGCCAGTACGGGTCTTTAATGTCACTGGGACATCAACGGCGTTCACCACCGCTTTCAAGATCTGTTCAATCGTCTCCGGAAATTGGAGTAAGGCTGAACCCGCCAGCTTTTTATTCACCTTTTTTGCTGGGCAACCCATGTTGATGTCGATGATCTGAGCACCGTTCTCAACACTAAATTGGGCTGCATCGGCCATAAGCTGTGGGTCGGCTCCCGCAATTTGTACCGAGCGAATGCCCGATTCGCCCTCATGTACCATACGTTGCATCGACTTTGACGTATTCCATAGAGCAGGATTAGAGGACATCATTTCACTGACGGCCATGCCTGCTCCATAGCGAAGACACAACTCTCGAAATGGTCTGTCAGTCACTCCTGCCATAGGGGCAACGATAAGATTGTTCTTAAGTTGATAGTTTCCGATTTTCAAAACGTCATCACAGTTCTGTACCAGCAAGGGCGCGCATTTTACGCATTTTTTTACTGCGTGAAAAGACTAATATTTGAGCATTTACAATTTGTTTTAGTAAATCGTATAAAATACAGTCTATTAGCACGCAAAGTCTTATCTAGCCTTGCTTGCGACCCGAGATGCGGCACCACTCATTGAGCTCAATGATCGGGTCAATGTGAAGCTCGTCACGATAATGGTTGGCAACTTCTTCGGCTTGAGTGTCCAAAACACCGGACATCGCAAGTTGGCCGTTGGGTTTAAGTAACCCTTTGATCACGCCATTCAGGTCACGCAGTGGGCCGGCCAAAATGTTGGCCACAACCACGTCAGCGATTAAGCCTTCAGGTTGGTCTTGTGGCAAATACACTTCAAGTTGGTCAGCTACGCCATTGCGCCCTGCGTTGTCGTTAGAAGCAAGCAGTGCTTGTGGGTCGATATCAATACCGACGACTTTGGCTGCGCCCAATTTGATCGCCGCAATGGCTAAGATGCCTGAACCACAACCAAAATCGATGACGGTTTTACCTGTCAGATCGAGCCCTTCGAGCCACTCTAAACATAATGCAGTCGTTGGGTGAGTGCCTGTGCCGAATGCAAGGCCCGGGTCGAGCATTACGTTGACAGCGTCAGGTTCTGGGATTTCACGCCAGCTTGGGCAAATCCACAAACGTTGACCAAATTTCATTGGGTGGAAGTTGTCCATCCATTCACGTTCCCAGTCTTTATCTTCGAGCTGTTCAACTTTGTAGGCAAAGTCATCACTCAGCAGTTTGCTTGAGCGAATTTGGTCAATGATCCATGCGCTATCGGCTTCGGCATCATACAGCGCCAGCACGTCGGTATCGCCCCAAAGGCGAGTTTCGCCCGGAAGCGGTTCAAAAACAGGGGTGTCGTGCGCATCAAGAAAAGTGACGGATACTGCGCCCGTCTCTTCCATCAGCATGTCGCCAATTGGCTCGGCATTGGCGTTAGTTGCGTTCAGTTTAATTTGAATCCAAGGCATGTCAGTTGCTCTGTTATGTCGTCAGTTGGCGCAGAGTTTAGCAGAAACTGACTCGGCTGCCGAAAACAAAAATGCTCACCGAAGTGAGCATTTGGTCTCTCGCGACGCGAAAATTAGTGCTGTAAACCCAATTTCTTCTCAAGGTAGTGGATGTTCGCTCCACCGTGTTGGAAGTTCTCATCTTGCATGATCGATTGCTGCAAGGTGATGTTGGTTTTAATGCCATCGACGATCATTTCGTTTAACGCATTTTTCATGCGCGCAATTGCCACGTCACGGTTTTCACCGTAAGTGATGAGCTTGCCGATCATTGAATCGTAATGCGGTGGCACTGTGTAGCCTGCATAAATGTGTGATTCCCAACGAACGCCCATACCCCCCGGCGCGTGGAAGTGTTCGATTTTGCCCGGAGAAGGGAGGAAACGAACCGGATCTTCCGCGTTGATACGGCATTCAATCGCATGGCCACGGATCTTAATGTCATCTTGGGTAAACGACAGTGGTTGACCTGCGGCGACGCGAAGTTGTTCTTTGATGAGATCAACGCCAGTGACCATTTCAGTGACTGGGTGCTCAACTTGAATACGCGTGTTCATCTCAATGAAGTAGAACTCGCCGTTTTCGTATAGGAATTCAAACGTACCGGCACCACGATAGCAAATTTCGAGACAAGCGCGTGTACAACGTTCACCGATGTATTTACGCATCTCTTCGGTAATGCCTGGTGCAGGCGCTTCTTCAACCACTTTTTGGTGGCGACGCTGCATTGAGCAGTCACGTTCACCAAGGTGAATTGCGCCACCTTGACCATCCGCAATAATTTGTACTTCAACGTGACGTGGGTTTTCTAGGAATTTTTCCATGTAAACCATGTCATTGTTGAACGCCGCTTTGGCTTCGGCACGTGTCATTGCGATCGCTTGGGTCAGTTCATTTTCGCTACGAACCACGCGCATACCACGACCGCCGCCGCCGCCAGAAGCTTTGATGATCACAGGGTAGCCAATACGTTTCGCATGAGCTTTGTTTTTGACTTCATCGCCATCCAGTGGGCCGTCAGAACCCGGCACACAAGGAACGCCCGCTTTTTTCATTGCGCTGATGGCTGACACTTTGTCACCCATCATGCGAATAGTATCGGCTTTCGGGCCAACAAAAATGAAGCCTGAACGCTCGACTTGTTCAGCAAAGTCGGCGTTTTCAGAAAGAAAACCGTAACCGGGGTGAATGGCTACTGCGCCAGTTACTTCTGCTGCAGAAATAATGCGTGGAATGTTTAAGTAGCTGTCAATACCACGTGCTGGGCCAATACAGATGGTTTCGTCGGCCAGCAGTACGTGTTTTAAATCACGATCGGCAGTGGAGTGCACGGCAACAGTTTTGATGCCAAGCTCTTTACATGCGCGCAGAATACGAAGTGCAATTTCACCTCGATTCGCGATGACTAATTTATCTAACATAAAGCAAACCTCGATTATTCGATAACAACAAGCGGTTGGTCGAATTCAACGGTCTGGCCGTCTTCAAGTAGGATTGCCGTAACGATACCTGCTTTATCGGCTTCGATTTGGTTCATCATTTTCATCGCTTCAACGATGCATAGTGTGTCACCGACTGAAACACTTTGACCGACTTCGATGAACGCTTTTGAATCTGGACTTGGTGAGCGGTAGAAAGTACCGACCATTGGCGAAAGCACTTGGTGACCTTTTGGCGCTACAGGCGCGGCGGCTTCAGCCGTTGGCGCAGGGGCAGCGACTGGCGCGGCTTGTTGTGCTGGCGCTGGTGCAGCGTAATGCATCTGAGCCATCTGTACTGGCGCAGTGTTACGACTGATGCGTACCGATTCTTCACCTTCAGAGATTTCTAGTTCAGAAATGCCAGATTCTTCTACCAGTTCGATAAGCTTCTTGATTTTACGAATATCCATCTTTTCTTTCTCTTTATCTTGTGAATACGTCAGCCCTTAAGGTTGGGCCGTAGAGTGTTTGTTTATCGTTGATCGTATGTGGGTTATTTTGCCTGTAGCGCTTTTATGGCAGCTGCAAGAGCAAATTCATAACCTTGTGCACCTAACCCGCAAATCACCCCTTGCGCCTTATCCGACAGATAGGAGTGGTGGCGAAAAGGTTCACGTGCGTGAACGTTGGATAGATGCACTTCAATAAATGGGATGGCGACACCCAATAGCGCATCGCGCAGTGCCACACTGGTGTGCGTCAATGCGGCGGGATTAATGATGATGAAGTCGACCTTGCCGTAAGCGGCATGGATGGCTTCGATCAGCTCATATTCGCGGTTCGATTGAAGATGTTCTAACTCAATATCTGCTTTTTGCGCTTGTTCGCGTAATGTCTCGACAATGTGCGCTAAGGTGTCAGAACCATAATGTGCAGGTTCACGTAGCCCTAACAGGTTAAGATTTGGCCCATTTAAGACCAGAATGCGAGATTTAGCAGTCATTGTGTCGACATCTCCCTATATCGTGAAACGAATATTAATATTCCCATATTATTCTTAGGTCAGAGTGAATTTTTCGTCAAAAATTCCCTGAATTTAAGAAATTGCCCAAGATTATAGCTAATTCAGCGCAAATGGCAGCAATTTACTGGTCTTATCAGATAGTTTACTCATTTAATTCTGCAACCGAGTTAACAGAATGAGAAGAACTGAGAGGGAAAGAAAAAGCCGCCACAAGTGTGACGGCTTAATCATCTCAATGCCTCGCGGCAGGTAGAATCGTTAGCGTTAAGACAATTCTGCTTTTTCGGCGATCAATTTATCCACTACGCTAGGATCCGCCAGTGTCGAGGTATCGCCCAAATTACTGGTGTCGCCGGTGGCGATTTTACGCAAAATACGGCGCATGATTTTGCCAGAACGGGTTTTGGGCAGTGAATCGGTCCAGTGTAGTACATCGGGAGTTGCAATAGGGCCAATCTCTTTTCGTACCCAATCTTTGACCTCTTTGTGCAACTCGGCACTGGGGTAGACGCCATCATTTAAGGTGATGTAAGCATAAATGGCTTGGCCTTTAATATCGTGTGGCACGCCGACAATCGCCGCTTCTGCAATTTTATCAAAAGCAACCAAAGCTGATTCAATTTCCGCGGTGCCCATGCGGTGGCCAGAAACGTTTAACACGTCATCCACGCGGCCCGTTATCCAGTAGTAGCCATCCTCATCGCGGCGTGCGCCATCACTGGTGAAATACATACCTTTGAAGGTTGAAAAATAGGTTTGTTCAAAACGGTCATGATCGCCATAAACGGTGCGCATTTGGCCCGGCCATGAATCTAAAATAACCAAGTTACCTTCGGCAGCCCCTTCAATGATGTTGCCCATGTTATCGACCAAGGCTGGTTGCACGCCAAAGAATGGCCGTGTGGCCGAACCCGGTTTAAGTGCCGTCGCGCCCGGCAGTGGCGTAATTAAAATACCACCCGTTTCGGTTTGCCACCATGTATCGACAATCGGTGATTTTTCGTTACCGATGGTTTTGTAGTACCACTCCCACGCTTCTGGGTTAATTGGTTCTCCCACCGAACCCATAATGCGCAAACTGGTGCGTGACGTCTCTTTGACGGCTTCATTGCCTTTCGCCATCAAGGCGCGAATAGCGGTCGGCGCAGTGTAAAGAATGTTGACTTGGTGTTTATCCACCACTTGACTCATGCGGTTGGTGTCTGGGTAGTTGGGGACCCCTTCAAACAGAACGGTTTTCGCACCATTGGCCAAAGGACCGTAAACCAAGTAGGTGTGGCCAGTGATCCAGCCCACATCGGCGGTACACCAAAACACTTCGCCCGGCTGATAGTCAAACACATATTTGAAGGTCATCGCCGCGTAAACAAGGTAGCCACCGGTTGTGTGTAGCACACCTTTGGGTTTACCCGTTGAACCAGAGGTATAGAGGATGAAGAGGGGATCTTCGGCTTTCATGGCTTCGGCTGGGCAGTGGTCGGAAGCTTTTGCGGTTGCTTCATGCCACCACACATCACGATGTTCGTGCCAGTCAATTTGGCCACCAGTGCGTTTAAAGACGATCACTTTGCTGATGTTTTTCACTTCAGGGTGAGTCAAGGCTTCATCGACGTTTTTCTTCAAGGGCACAGCGCGACCGCCACGTACACCTTCGTCGGCGGTGATGACTATTTTGGAATCGGAATCAATGATGCGACCGGAAAGGGCTTCCGGTGAAAAGCCACCAAACACCACAGTATGCACTGCGCCTATTCGAGTACAAGCGAGCATCGCAACGGCTGCTTCTGGCACCATTGGCATGTAAAGACAGACTACATCTCCTTTGCGAACTCCTTGATCTTTTAACACATTAGAAAAGCGACACACTTGTTGATGGAGTTCTTTAAAGGTGAGGGTTTTATCGTCAGCCGGATCGTCACCTTCCCAGATAATCGCCACTTCATCACCACGAGTGGCAAGGTGGCGATCGATGCAGTTAGCGGAGACGTTTAATGTGCCGTCTTCAAACCAGCGAATATCTACATGGCCAGTATCAAACGAGGTTTGTTTCACTTGAGTGAAAGGCTTAATCCAATCCACAATCTTGCCGTGTTCACTCCAGAAGCCTTCTGGGTCGGTCACTGATTGTTGGTACATCGCTAGGTAAGTGTCATTATCCGCATGTGTTTTGGCTTTGATGTTCTCTTTTACCGGATAAACGTGGGCTTCACTCATTGCTTTTCTCCTTGTGAATTTGAACAATTTCCCTGTTGATTGGCGATCAAATTGCGCTGAAAGGAAAATCTGTATGTGGGTAACTGTCAGTCAGAGTGCGATTTTCTACAATTAGACTTTAGGATGAGTGTGGGGTAAGTGCTAGCGCGAGTAAGGTGCAACAAAGGGAGGCAGATCACCTTTGGTCAAGCGCACAAACACTAATGCCGCGGCGATGGCATCTTGCAGCGCGTCGTGTTTATCCTGCATCGGCAAGTCGAGATGGCGACAAATCGCCTCTAAGCTGAGGTCGATGTACGCGTTCGGCAGCATTCTCTCTAACTGATCATGATAGATCTGACTTACCTCGATGAGAGCATTAGGCAGTGGAAAGCCTAAATGTCGCCGACAAGCGAGGTCGAGGATTTTTTTGTCATAGCGAATGTGGTAGCCCACTAAAGGTCGGTTGCCGATAAAGTCTAATAGGTGAGTGATGGCCTCTTGCTCGTCGATGCCATCGACCAGATCTTGATGGCGAATTTTGTGGATTTTGACTGAACCCGAGTCGAGCGATTGTGGCGCGCTCAAACGCACTTCAAATGGCTGGCTGGTTAAAATGCGGTTGTCGATAATTTTGGTGGCGGCAATCGTCACTAACTCGGCGCGATTCGGGTCAAGGCTGGTGGTTTCGCAATCGAGCGATACATATTCCCCTTGCATCGGTGTTGCAAACAGCGGCTGATAAGGAGAGTCTTTTAGTTTGTGAAACCAATAATGGCGTGTAAACCAATTCAATTTTCAGACTCCACTATTCGCGAATTTGATAGTGATAGCCAAGCCACTGCTTGAATTTTTTCACCACGTGTAAACTGTGCCTGAGCAGGTCACGCTCGGTTCGGTCGAGCTGTTTTAAATCGAGTTTATTGGTGCTGTGTTGATTGCTCAGTTGCTGAGCTAAGCGCAATTTAAAGAACTGTTTGAGCGCTTCACTGAGATTATCGGCGGTTTCTTTTTCCAAAACCCGTTGCTCTACTAGCGCCTCGATGCGTTCAAAGGTGTTGTTTTGTTGAACTTGATGTTCAAGGCTTAGGGCGCGAATGCCATGCACAATCGGGAAAATGCCACCTTGTTTAATATCTAAGCCAGATTTGGAGTGTTTTACGGTGCCAAACAGCGTGAGTGGCACAGAAAAACTCAGCGCGGGGCGAGTAAACTCCATCAAAATCAATTCTTGGTCGGCCATTAAATGGCTCAAGTGCTGTTTAATAGGGGCCAATAAGTGTTTGTTGCCCGCGACAGCGTGTGCGTCGGCCATGATCGCAATATCCATCACTTGCTCGGGTTTGGCCGCTTTCACCCATTGGCTAAGCGTGGTTTTCCACTCAGTTTGGCTTTTAACCCATTTGGGATTATTGACCATCACATTGCCCGGACAAAGCGGATAGCCGAGCTGCTGTAAGGTGTGGGTGAGCGTGTCCATGACCACACCCATTTGATGCCACTGCAAGCCATCTTTGATGATCAGCGCGTTATCTTGGTCGGTTTTGAGGATCTGCTCTCCACGGCCTTCGGAGCCGAGTACGATCAAGCAGCAGTGATCATGCAGCGCGGGCGGCACAACCAACTGAAAGGCTTTTTCGATGATCTGTTCATTGACCGCTGAAATCAGCTCCATAATAAAACGAGTGCGAATGCCATTGTTGATTAGGCTTTCAACCAGTTGCCGCTGTTTGTTGGAGGCGAGAGCTAACTCTTCTACGCAGTTAGCGCGAGCAATACTTAACGTCAGCACGTGAGAATGAGTGGAGAAAGCACTGAGAATTTGTGTCATGTCCAGCATGCCAACCGCTTGATGACCATCACACACCATCACCCGTTTTATGCGGTTGCGCGTCATGGCGATCATCGCATTAAACAGAAAGTCGCCATCGTTGATGTGCAGCACAGGAAAGGTAGCAATTACCCCAACAGGGGTATCGAGCGGGTGGTTATCGAGCATGACGGAATGCAGCATATTGGTGCGCGTGACGATAGCATAGGGGTGCGCACTGGGGTTTTCGATTAAGCGTTGATCATGCTCGGCAAGACGAACTAAGGCCGCATCAACTCCGTTATCGCGTAATTGCTGGGTCACTTGGTTGAGCGGTTGATCTGGGTTTAAAATCATCGGTGGATGGTAAATTGAGTCATCCACCTTAGTTAAAATAAATTCGGCTAAATTCTTTTGCTGATGCGCCACATCAAGCAGAGCTTGGCGTTTGGCGAGATTATTGTCGAAGTAGGCGGCGAACTGACCGTTGTCATTATACAGTTCGAGAAAGACGGCTTTCGGCAGCAGATAGCTTAAGGTATCTTCCAGCGCCACGTACTGATGCTTGGCTTTTTCTTCAAACAGTGCGCGTACATCAAACATGTCATCGTTGGCGTAGTGAGCAAAAATCTCTTTGCCATCTGGCGAGCGTTCTTCGACCGCGCCTTTGATCAGTACGTGCAGATACACGCTGGGTCTATCACTGGTCTGCAGCAGATCGTTGCTACGAAAATACGCTACATCCAAGGATGAGCGAAGTCGCTGTTGCTGCGGCAATGTTAAGCGGTCAAAGGGCGGTGACTGCATGTTGAATTTGTCAGGCATAACGATCGTCACTCAGAAGAAATTCCTATCTAAGTGTGACAAAAATCGCCACTACCTCCAGACGACTTTGGTCTAATGAGTGATATGACCCGCAAGGTTGTGAATAAGGAAACAGATTTATCAGTAAACTTCCCTTTTTAGAATCTTAAACTGCCTGCATAATACGGCCGTTTTCTCTCCCTCGTTTTGTTCAGGATGAATCATGCTTAACCCCTCTCCATATGGTTGGATATCGCAGTACTTTATTGGTTTCTTCTTTGCGTATGGCGTTTACTTGCCATTTTGGGCGCTGTGGTTTGAAACCCAAGGTGTGTCTGCAACCGATATTGGCGTATTAATCGGTATGGGCTTTGCCACGCGTTGCGTCGCTAATTTGGTGATTACGCCGCGTATCCATAAGGCCGAGCTTCTTCTACCAGCACTGCGTTGGTTAAGTTTGGCGGCGTTTTTATTTATTGGTTTTCACTTCTTTACGGGCGGCAGTTTCTGGCTGATGGCGTTAGCTACTGTGTTGTTTAACCTTTGCTGTGGCCCCGTGGTGCCGCTATCCGATGCGATGGCTAACTATTATGCACGCTTAAAAATGCTCGATTATGGTCGCACTCGCTTATGGGGGTCGGTGGCTTTTATCGCTGGTTCTACTGTGGTTGGCGTACTTGTGGCACGTTATGGTTCTGACATGATCCTCTACACCGCCTTGGCTGGGGTGTTTGTTTCACTATTGATTAGCTTGCGCAATCCCAACCCAATGCCCGTGACGGTTGGTGATGCACATGCCGTCCGACCTAAACTGACGCAGTTATTGCGTGAGTGGCCAGTGATAAAATTCTTGATTTTAGCGGCGCTAATACAGGGCAGTCACGCGGCGTATTACAGTTTCAGTTCGATTCACTGGAAAGCGGCGGGGCATTCGGAAGAGCTGATTGGCTATTTATGGAGTTTAGGGGTTGCCGCTGAAGTCGCGGTATTTGCGCTCAGCAAACGCCTTTTTTCAGGCTGGTCACTACGCACATTATTTGTTGTCGCGTCGATTGGGGTTGTGGTGCGTTGGACGTTAATGGCGTCGACCACCGCGCTGCTTGCGCTAGGGACGATTCAACTGCTACATGGGGTGACGTTTGCGATGGCGCATATAGCGGCGATTCAATACATTCAGCACGCACCGCAAAGCAAAATGGTGGCTATGCAAGCGCTGTATAATGCCATTCCACTTGGGGCATTTATTGCTTTGATGACCACCTTGAGTGGCTGGGGTTATGAACGCTGGGGCGCTAATGTATTTTGGGCGATGGCGGCAATGGGCATCTTGGCGCTGTTGATTAAAGTCGAACCCACATCATCCAATGAGTCAGGTACTGAGGTAATGAAAGCAGCGCCTGAAGCACAGAATTAACCTTAACTGATTGAGATTAAAAATTATCCTTAGTTAAATGAAGCCTCTTCTTTGAAGAGGCTTTTTTGAACCGATAAGGATATCAAATGCAAGGATGGATCGTCGTTCCCGTTTCGCTCGCTTACTTAGGCGTGCTGTTTCTCGTCGCTTGGTATGGTGATAGGCAAAGCCAATGGCTGGCGAAATGGCGACCGTGGATCTACAGCTTATCGATCGCGGTCTATTGCACCTCTTGGACTTTTTACGGCACTGTGGGTCAAGCGGCTAGCAATCCTTGGTCATTTCTGCCTATCTACATTGCGCCTATTTTAGTGTTTACCCTTGGCTGGCGTATGTTGGCGCGGCTGATTTTGATTGCGAAGCGCGAACATATTACCTCCATCGCCGATTTTATTGCTGCTCGCTACGGAAAATCGCAAGGATTAGCGGTAACCGTAACTTTGATTGCCGTGGTGGGCATTTTACCTTACATCGCCTTGCAACTGCGCGGCATCACTATGGGGCTTGAGATTGTCGCCCCCAACCTCGCTACGCAATTTGGTTATCAGAATTATCACGTCTCGTGGTTTGTGGTCGCGGCTTTAGCGCTATTTACCATGCTGTTTGGTACACGGCATATTGATAACACCGAGCACCACCGCGGCATGATGATGGCGATTGCGTTTGAATCGATTGTTAAATTGGTCGCTTTTTTAACCGTGGGCGGTTTCATCATTTATCTGGCTTCAAGCCGTGAAACGGTTGATCTAAGTGCGATTGCTCAGCAGACGTATCAAGCGCCCAACTGGCCAACGCTGTTGATCCACACCGTATTAACCATGATGGCGATCATCTGCTTACCGCGTCAGTTTCATACCATGGTGGTAGAAAATGAACGCGCGCAAGATCTACACACGGCGCGCTGGTTATTTCCTCTTTACCTGACTTTGATGGGGTTATTTGTTCTACCTATTGCATGGGTTGGGCAAAGTTTGTTAAGCGGCAGCCCTGCCGATACTTATGTACTCAGCGTGCCTATGTCGGTGGGCGCAGAGCAGATAGCCTTACTGGCGTTTTTAGGTGGCACATCAGCGGCCAGCGGCATGGTGATTGTCTCGACCATCGCATTGGCTATCATGGTTTCTAATGATTTGGTGATGCCGCTTCTGCTGCGCCGCATGCGCTTAACTCAGCGCAACTACCGTCATTTATCTGGGTTGTTGCTCAACATCCGTCGCGGGTTGATTCTGTTGCTGCTGCTTGGTGCTTGGGGCTTTTATCAGGCGTTGGATGCGATTGGTTCTTTATCGGCGATCGGTTTTCTCTCATTTGCGGCGATTACCCAATTTGCCCCTTCATTGATTGGTGGCATGTACTGGCGTGAAGGCAACCGCAAAGGCGTTTATGTTGGATTGGCGGTCGGTTTTACTGTGTGGCTAGTAACCTTAATGAGCCAAACCGACATGCTGGCGGGCGATGCACAAACTAACGTTCTGTTATGGATGATCACCCCGCCGGATTGGTTGGTGCAGATGGGGCTGAAAAACTCAGATTGGGGCATGATGCTCAGTGTTGCTCTCAACACATTCTGCTACGTTGTTGTCTCTATGGTGACTCGTCCGAGTTTGAGTGAGCGTTTGCAATCGGCTTCTTTTGTCGGTACGCCGCTGCCTGAGAGTGAGAATCTCAGCTTGTATCAAAGCCGCGTGACAGTGGCTGAGCTTGAAATGTTGGCCGCTCGTTTTGTAGGGCGCACTCGCGTTCGCACTGCCTTTCGCCAATATTGGAGCCAGCAGAGAGAGACGTTACTACCTAATCAACAAGCGCCATCTACCTTAATCCGCCATACAGAAAGAGTGCTGGCGGGGGTGTTTGGTGCTTCTTCGGCCAAATTGGTGCTCACTTCTGCGCTGCAAGGGCGTAACATGCAACTTGAGGAAGTGGCGACCATTGTTGATGAAGCATCCGAACTGTACGACTTTAGTCGCGGCTTATTACAAGGGGCCATTGAGCATATTGGTCAAGGAATTACCGTGGTCGATAAAAAGCTACGGCTGGTGGCGTGGAATCAACGCTATCTCGAACTGTTTGAGTTTCCCGCTGGGCTGATTCAAGTGGGGCGGCCGATTGCGGATGTGATACGGCACAACGCGCAACACGGATTATGCGGCCCTGGTGACCCTGAGGATCACGTGCGGCGGCGGGTGTATCACCTTGAGCAAGGAACCAGACACACCTCGGCGCGTATTCGTCCTGATGGACGAGTTATTGAAGTGCAAGGGAACCCGATGCCGGGCGGCGGGTTTGTGATGAGCTTTAGCGACATCACCGTTTTTCGCGAAGCGGAGCAGGCATTAAAAGAGGCCAATGAAACCTTGGAAGAGCGCGTGCACCAACGAACCCTAGAGCTTGAAACCCTCAACAAACGCTTGGTGGCGGCAACTCAAAAATCAGACCAAGAATCGCAATCAAAATCGCGCTTTTTGGCCGCTGTCAGCCACGATTTAATGCAGCCGTTGAACGCTGCGCGCCTGTTTGCCTCTTCGCTCTCGGAGGTGGCCAAAGAGACGGAAGTGAAAACGTTGGCGGGTTATATAGAGAGTGCTCTGGGCGCGGCTGAAGATCTGATTGGTGATTTGCTGGATATTTCACGTTTAGAGTCCGGCAAGCTCGATGTGCATTCTCATAGCTTTGCTATTAATGATGTATTTTCGAATCTTAACGCTGAATTTAGCGCCTTAGCTAAGCAGCAAGGGATTGATTTTAAAGTGATCCCATCCTCGCTCTATGTGATGTCTGACCCTAAATTATTACGTCGCGTGGTACAAAACTTTCTCACTAACGCGTTTCGCTACAACCCTAAAGGTAAAGTGGTGCTGGGTGTACGCCGAGTGCGAGATCAGGTCAGGATTGATGTTTGGGATAATGGTATTGGTATCGAGCAAGATAAGCAGCAAGAAATCTTCGAAGAGTTTAACCGTGGTAGTCAAGTCCGTTCTGACCAAGGTTTGGGGCTCGGTTTAGCGATTTCAAAAGGCATTGCATATGTGCTGGGTCATGAAATTTCGATGCGCTCTTGGCATGGAAAAGGCAGCGTGTTTTCGCTCTCTTTGACGCGCGCTGAAGCTGTCAAACAGGCTCCGACACTGGCGATAGAACAAGGTATGCCATCTGATCTCAATCATCTGCGCGTACTGTGTGTGGACAACGAAGCTGATATTTTAGTTGGCATGAACGATCTGCTCGCAAGGTGGGGGTGTGATGTCAAAGTAGCAGCGGACTTACTGCAAAGCCTGAAAGCATTAGAAAACAATTGGTTGCCTGATGTTATTTTGTCGGATTACCGCTTAGATAATGGTCGCACTGGTTTAGAAGTGTTGCAGCAGTGTCGCTTGCGGCTTGGAGATAGCTTTGAAGGGGTCATCATCAGCGCTGATCGCACTGAAGAGATGATGGATGCGATTAAATCCAATGGCTTTAGCTTTATTCCCAAACCAATAAAACCACTCAAACTGCGCGCGCTGTTGAATCGAGTCAATTAAGCATGCAGCATAAAGCCGATGCGTGGACATCGGCTTTATGGTTGTTATCACACTTCACTGCGGAGCGAACATCGAGCATGACGCTCGCAGGTGAAGATTAATGGTCGTGAGCTTGCTCCGCGCCTTTCGGGAAGCGGATTGATTCCACCATTTCTTGCACTTCGGTTGGAACTTCTGCGGTAAATTTATTCACCACAATCGATACCACGAAGTTCAAACACATACCTAACGTACCAATGCCTTCAGGGCTGATACCAAACAACCAGTTATCTGGCGTGCTGGCTGCCGGGTTAATGAATTTGAAGTAGATGATGTAGGTTGCAGTAAAGATAATCCCTGCGACCATGCCCGCGATCGCGCCTTCTTTATTCATCTTCTTGTAGAAGATGCCCAAAATAATGGCCGGGAAGAAGGAGGCGGCTGCCAAGCCGAAGGCAAACGCTACCACCTGAGCCACAAAACCCGGTGGGTTAATGCCTAGGTAACCCGCACCAACAATCGCAATGATGGCGGCTAAGCGTGCGGCTAACAGCTCTTGTTTATCGGTCATGTTTGGTTTGAAGCCTTTCTTCAATAGGTCATGTGAGATTGATGTTGAGATAACCAACAAAAGACCTGCGGCTGTAGAAAGCGCGGCAGCTAAACCCCCAGCTGCGAGTAAGCCAACCACCCAGTTTGGCAATTTCGCTAATTCAGGAGATGCCAATACGACGATGTCAGGGCTAATTTTCATCTCATTACGCTCATCGCCGGAGTAGAACATGCGACCATCACCGTTCTTATCTTCCCAACTCACAAGACCAGTGTTTTCCCAGTTTTTAAACCAAGTCGGTGCTTCTGCTGCGGGTACACCTTGCATGTCTGACCCATTGATAGTGTCAATTAAATTAACTCGTGCAAAGGCAGCAACGCCCGGTGCGGTGGTGTATAGCAAAGAGATGAACAGCAATGCCCAACCTGCTGAAATACGCGCATCACGCACTTTAGGCACAGTGAAGAAGCGAATGATCACGTGAGGAAGACCAGCAGTACCTACCATCAAGGCTGCGCAGATAAAGAACACGTCAACCATGCTCTTATTACCATCAGTATAGGTAGTAAAGCCGAGCTCTTGAGTTAGGCCATCAAGTTTATCGAGTAGGTAGACATCGCTTCCTGTAATGGTTGAACCCATGCCAATTTGTGGCAGTGGGTTACCTGTCATCATGATCGAGGTGAAAATGGCCGGAACAAGGAAGGCGAAAATGAGCACGCAGAACTGTGCAACTTGCGTATAAGTGATGCCTTTCATGCCACCAAGTACCGCATAGAAGAACACGATCCCCATACCGATGACGATACCAACGTTAATGTCCACTTCGAGGAAGCGAGAAAATACCACGCCGACGCCGCGCATTTGCCCCGCAACATAAGTAAACGAGATAAAGATGGCGCAAAATACCGCCACCATGCGCGCGGTTTTTGAGTAGTACCGCTCACCGATAAAATCTGGCACGGTGAACTGGCCAAATTTACGCAAGTAAGGTGCAAGGCAGAGCGCTAGTAACACATAGCCGCCAGTCCAGCCCATTAGATAAACCGCGCCGTCGTATCCGATGAACGAGATAATACCCGCCATCGAGATAAACGAAGCGGCTGACATCCAGTCCGCTGCAGTTGCCATGCCGTTGGCAACAGGGTGAACGCCACCGCCAGCAACATAGAATTCACTGGTCGATCCTGCACGGGCCCAAATGGCAATGCCGATATAGAGTGCAAACGTAATACCGACTAGAATAAACGTCCAAGTTTGAATATCCATTTCGTAAACCTCTTAGTCTTCCTGCACGTTGTATTTCTTGTCGAGCGCATTCATGCGCACAACGTAAATAAAGATCAAGGCGACAAAGGTATAGATGGACCCTTGTTGTGCGAACCAGAACCCTAGTTTGAACCCGCCTAAATGAATCGTATTAAGTGCGTCGACGAAAAGAACGCCTGCACCATATGATACCAAGAACCACACTGCCAGCAGTGAGCCCATAATTCCCAAGTTTTCCTTCCAGTAGGCTTGAGCATGTTCGGTTGATTGGAACGCCATGACCTTCTCCTTCGGTTTACATATCGTAGTGTTAATCTAATGTTACGAAATTAAGATAGCAGTGAAAGGGTGGTGGGTCTGTGCAACTTTAGTCGGGATGTTGTTTTTTCCAATTCATTGTAACTAAATGAAATGCCTCAATTTAGAAGGCCTTTCTTATGTTGAGTAAATGTTAAATTAGCCAAAAGTATAAGATCATAAGCTCTTGATTGGAAAGTCGCTCATGGCGAGTTAATGATTTTTTATGTGGTTGGTTATTCATGCCGCGATAAAAACGATCAATGTTTACATAAAGTTGTCTTAAAAACGGATTAAACTAAGGCACAATGGAACGCGAATTTATGTTGGTTATTCAATCAATAATAATTAAATCAATAAGGAAGGAATATGGATGCAATCGCTATCAATGGTTTTTTTCTCGTAGGTGCTTTGCTGATTGCATTAAGTGTGTTGTTAAGTCCAGTCTCTTCTAAGTTAGGAATTCCTATTCTGCTCGTTTTTTTATTGGTGGGTATGTTGGCTGGGGAGGATGGCCCCGGTGGCATCTTATTTGATAATTATCCGATTGCTTATTTAGTCAGTAACTTAGCGCTTGCTATCATCCTATTAGATGGCGGCATGCGTACCCGTGTTGCCAGTTTTCGGATTGCCTTTTGGCCGTCAGTTTCGTTAGCAACGTTTGGGGTGGCGATCACCACCATTCTCACCGGCTTGATGGCGGCGTGGCTGTTTAATTTGGAATTGCTGCAAGGTATTTTGGTGGGCGCGATTGTTGGTTCAACCGATGCGGCGGCGGTTTTTTCCCTGCTTAAAGGGAGAAGCTTGAATGAGCGCGTCGGTTCAACGTTAGAGATTGAATCGGGCACTAACGATCCAATGGCGGTGTTTTTAACCGTGACATTAATTGCGGTACTGGGTAGCCAAGGCGATGATCTCAGCGCAGGATTCTTGCTGCTGAGTTTTATCCAGCAATTTGGTCTCGGGGCTTTATTTGGATTAGCCGGAGGTTGGCTGCTCTGGAAGCTGATTAATAGCAATCAACTTCCAGAAGGGCTCTACTCCATTTTGGCCATCAGTGGCGGTTTGATTATCTTTGCGCTGTCCAATTCACTCGGCGGCAGTGGTATTTTATCTATCTATTTGACGGGGTTACTGCTGGGTAATAAACCGACCCGTTGCCGTTACTCGATCTTGAACGTACTGGATGGGATGACGTGGCTTAGTCAAATCGGTATGTTCCTTGTGCTTGGGTTATTGGTCACACCTTCTGAATTGCTGACCATTGCGGTGCCGGGCCTTGCGCTCGCCTTTGGTATGATTTTGTTTGCGCGCCCCATTTCTGTATGGATTGGTTTATTACCATTCAAAGCATTTACCGCGCGTGAAAAGTGGTTTATCTCTTGGGTTGGACTGCGCGGCGCAGTACCCATTATTTTAGCGGTTTTCCCAATGATGGCCGGTTTACCGAACGCGCAGCTCTATTTTAACTTAGCCTTCTTCGTGGTGATGGTATCGTTAGTGGTGCAAGGTGGGACCTTGATGAAAGCCGCTGCTTTGGCTCGCGTTGAACTACCGCCCAAACCTGAGCCAATTTCACGTACCGGTGTTGAGATATACCCGTGCAGCGAATGGGAAATGTTGGTCTATAAACTCAAACAAGATAAATGGTGTATTGGCGAGCCATTACGCAACCTCTCTATGCCTGAAGGAACACGTATTACCGCCGTGTTTCGTGATGAACAACTGCTTCACCCATCGGGCAGCACCAAGTTGCAAGAGGGCGATGTCTTGTGCGTGTTAGCACAGGAGAAAGATCTCGAATCACTGAGCAACCTATTCAGTGAAGCGCCAGAAAAAGCCTCGTTAGAGCGCTTCTTTGGTGACTTCTTTTTGGATGTGGATGCAAAACTCGTTGATGTCGCAGCCTATTATGGTTTGACGATTGAGCACCTCAATCAAGAGATGACGCTCAACGATTTGCTGATCCAAGAGCTCGGAGCCACACAAGTATTGGGTGACCATTTTGAATGGCAAGGTCTGTATCTGGTCGTGGCGGACGTGGCCGATTGGCAAGCAACCAAAGTCGGTTTGCGATTACCTTTAGAAGAGACGTTAGATGAAGCGAGCGAGTAGCCGACTACTCGCCCAACTCATTGAGTAAAATTACTGCTTGGGTACGGTTTTTAACCCCAAGTTTACGGAAAATAGCCGTCATGTGCGCTTTGATGGTTGCCTCAGAAACATTAAGCTCATAGGCGATTTGTTTGTTGAGTAGTCCATCAGAGAGCATGCCTAATACTTTGTATTGTTGCGGGGTTAAGGCGGCAATTTTCTTGGTTAAATCATTGCATGCGGCGTGATTGGCAATTAGCCCTTCAGGGAAAAATGGGTCACCGGCTAGGACTTGATTGAGCGCCGAGATCAGCGCACGCATGTCACTCGATTTAGGAATAAAACCAAAGGCACCGTGGCTTTTTACTTGCGCTACCACCGAAGGTTCTTCACTGGCTGAAATCACCACAATCGGTAAATCAGGGTATTCGGCTCGCAAGTGAATGAGCCCTGACATCCCATTTGCGCCTGGCATTTTGAGATCCAACAGCAGCAAATCCACATCGCTCTGTTTGGTTAATAAGGCTAACAGGGCATCTAGCGAATCCGCTTCCAATAAATTGGCACCGCTTATCGCCATATGCACCGATTGAAATAGCGCATTGCGAAACAGAGGGTGGTCGTCAGCAATGATGATGGTGTAGGTCGAATCCATGACGTTTTACACTTTTAGCAATGTCGTTAAATCGATTATTGACCGCGATCTCTCACTGAACAATCTTTATACGCTAAAAGTCTGAACTGTATCCACTTTTTGTCTGATACTTAGTAGTGACTGAGCCTGATCTGAGAGTGGTGCATGCCAAGCGGTTCGAGAAGAAGTGATGGCGTTCACGCGCTATTATTGCCGACGGTTGCAATGGCTTGCTCAAACAGTCGGCAATAATCGGTAAACCTTAAAGCTGGTGGGCGGTGAGGTGCGCTAAAAAGCGATCGGCTGGCATAAAACCGCTGATACGTGCGTTTGAAACGCGTTCACCTTGCGCATTCCAAAAATCAATCGTCGGTAACCCTAGCACGTTCATCGCCTTGAGTAGCTCAATATCTTGTGGCTGATTTTTGGTGACGTCCGCTTGCAATAGCACAAAGTTTTGCAGTTTCTGCGCGACCTCTTGCTGATGGAAAGTGTACTTTTCAAACTCTTTACACGCCACGCACCAGTCGGCGTAGAAATCGAGCATGACGGGTTTACCTGCTAATTTGGCTTGGCTCAACTGCAAGTTGAGCTCGGCAATATTATTCACCCGAATGAACTCGACATGGCTAGGGCTTGCTAGGTTGGTTTGTTCTGGCTTAAACCACACATCCAGTGCAGGTTGCGCTGAAGCAAACAGACCCAATACCGCAATAATGCCAACCATGCTCTGTTTCCAGCCACCAAACGGCAAGCTGTTTTTACAATGATAGAGCCAACCAAACGCGACGATCCCAAGCGCAGACCAGAGCGCCGTTGACCACACTGGTGGCAATAAGCGTTCAAGTAAGAAGATCGGCGCAGCCAGTAAAATAAAGCCAAATAGTGTTTTGACTCTCTCCATCCAGCCACCGGCTTTGGGCAGCAGTTTGTTACCAAACACGGCGACCAAAATCAGCGGAATCCCCATGCCCATTGCTAAGGCATACAGTGCAATCGCCCCCGTGAATAGGTCGCCACTTTGCGCGACATACAGCAGTGCGCCAGAAAGAGGCGCGGTGGTGCACGGTGAGCAAACCAAACCGGAAATCGCGCCCATGGCAAACACACCAACACTGCTACCGCCTTGCTGCTTATTACTCAGGCTGTTTAGCCAAGTCTGCACTTTGCTTGGCAGTTGCAAGGTATAAACGCCAAACATCGACAGGGCGAGTAGCACAAATAGGGTACTGAGACCAATCAGTACATAAGGGTGCTGCATCGCGGCTTGAAATTGTAACCCAGCCGAAGCGACGACTAGGCCAAGTACGGTATAAGTGAGCGCCATACCTTGCACGTAAATAAACGATAAAATCAACGCGCGCTGTTGTGAAAGTTGGCCACGGCCAAGCACGATACTGGTGAGGATTGGGTACATCGGGAGTACACAAGGGGTAAAGGCTAGGCCAACGCCAAGTGCTAAAAAGAGCAGCGGTGTCCACCAAGAATCGGCGAGGCGGTTTGCTAGCCCGTCTTGTTCAGCCACGGGCGCTTTTGGCGAATCTGTTTCGCTTTTCGCCATATTGGCCGCCGTGTTGTTGTCAGAGCGAGTATCGCTTGCCACAGCTTGAAGGTCGATAATTCGCGTTTCTGGTGGATAGCAAAAGCCCGCTTTTGCACACCCTTGGTACTGGATAATTAATTTGGCGTTCGCTGCTGCACTGAGGAGCGGTACGTCGACAAACAGTGGCTCAGTATAAATCTTCACATCACCAAAAAATTCATCGTGATATGGCTGACCATCGAGCATCTCGATTTCACCAAGCTGTGCATTTTCGGCGCTGATACTGATCCGATCTTGGTAGAGGTAATAGCCTTGCTTGACCTGCCAATCTAAGAATACCTGTCTACCTTGCTGTTCGGCATGAAAAGGAAACGCTTGGTCAACTGGGACAAATTGATTGTCGGCTGAGGCCAAACCGAGGTTGTTACCACTATTGAATGGATTGTCATTGCCGAAGACCGCCAACGCAGGTTGGGAAAGTGTCAGCAGAGCTAGCAGTACAAAGGAAAAGAGTAGGCGCATACAAAAATCGAGTCTTCATTAGGTGAGTGTCATCTTAACCCAATCAGACCGCTTTTCGGCGCAATAAGTTTCACAGTGATGGAAAAATCGTCGCTGATGAGGCAGTGAAGCGAGAAAAGCCAAGTGAGGTTGTGGACCTCACTTGGCTGGGCGATGGGGGTTAAGCGACACCTAGGCGAGTTTTCACCACCGCTTCACACGCTTCAATATTATTGATGTCTTTGGGAATAATAAGCACAGTGTCATTACCACCGACCGTTCCTAAAATCTCAGTGTGGGGATCAATATCAACCAATCGCGCGACCAATTGAGCACTTCCAGGATGAGTTTTCACCACCACAGTGGATTGATTGTGAGTGATAAACTCAATTTGTGAGGCGATAGATGACTCAACACGCACTGGCGCGGTTTCGACCGTAATGCAGTACACTTTTTTCCCGCACGCATTTTGCACTTTCACCACACCAAGTTGGGAAAGCAAGCGTGACACAGTGGATTGGCTAATGCCTTCGTAGCCGAGCTCTATTAGCCTGAGTCGTAGCTCATTTTGGTTAGCAAAACTTTGTTGTTGTAGGATTTTTTTACAAGCGGAAGCTAACGTTTTGTCATCGGTTTGCATTGCGCCGTGGGGGATTTTTCTGTTCACGGGCGGTTCCTTTTATACACGCTACTGCGTCTGGGGTATCGGTGATCCTTACCATGCCAGCACACTCCCAAAGCCATAGAGTGTGAGTTCACGTTATGTTTAACGCCAATGGCGCAACGGTTGAGCATTGCTCTTTTCCCCTCTATAAGTGGTGGGGGATTATTATTGATGCTTGTAGCTTAACATTAATCAATGTGTCGCTTTTTGCGGGGGATCACCAAATAATAAACTAGATTACCGATTGATTTTTGGCGTTTTATGTTGATTTGATGGAATAATATGCACGGAAATATGCAAGATTCGTAAGTTGGTCCAGCGCCGAGTTAGGACGCTGGAGGCTGGCAGGGCTGTAAACGCGATGGATGCGCGCTTAGTGCTGTTTTAGCAACGTTCAGTCATGATTTCGCGCGAGAATACTTTCTCACAATAGTGGCATTTGAGATGCACATTCTCTTGTTTGAGTTGCACTTTAAAGCGGCTCTCGACAGGCTCGCCATGAGAGATGCAGTTGCTGTTTGGGCAACGAAATACGCTGTCAATTCGCTCTGGCAAAGTGAGGGTCAGTTTGTTGACCACTTTATACTCTTCAATTTGATTGACGGTGGCTTTCGGGGCATACAGTGCTAATTGGTTCGCTTGCTCTTTGGTGAGATAAAGGTTTTCGATTTTAATCAGATCTTTATTACCTAACGCAGAAGAGGGTAGGTTTAGGCCAATCGTCACACGTTGATTGGTTTCATTTAACTTAAACAAAGAGAGAATTTTGATCCCAAGGTTGGCAGGGATATGGTCAATCACGCTACCGTTACGAATCGCTTCAACTTGTAATTGGGTCTCTTTTACCATGATGTTATCTCCTACTTATAAGGTTGGGTTAAGAACAAGGGCTAATAAAGCTTCACGCGCATAAACGCCGTTTTCGGCTTGTTGGAAATAGTAGGCGTAAGGTGTTTTATCGACATCGGTGGTGATTTCATCGACCCGAGGCAGTGGGTGCAGCACTTTTAAATTGTGACGCGCTTCTTTTAATGTTTCTGCGGTTAAGATGTAAGCCGATTTCATGTGCGCGTATTCGGATGCATCAAAGCGCTCTTTTTGTACGCGCGTCATGTACAGCACATCCAGTTCAGGCACGACCTCTTCAATGCTGGCGTGCAAACTAAACGCAATGCCAGCCTCTGAGAGCTCTTCGCAAATGTAATCTGGCATCGCCAGCACTTCTGGGGCGATAAAAAAGAAACGTACATTGTTGAATTTCGATAAGGCTTGGGTGAGCGAATGGACGGTGCGGCCATATTTTAAGTCGCCGACGAACGCGACGTTAAGGTTATCGAGCCTGCCTTGCGTTTCATAAATGGAAAACAGATCGAGCAAGGTTTGAGTGGGATGCTGGTTAGCACCATCGCCACCGTTGACTACGGGAACGCCGTTGGAAAACTCAGAGGCTAAACGTGCAGCGCCTTCTTGTGGGTGGCGCATGACAAATGCATCGACATAAGAGGAAATAACTTGCACCGAGTCAGCTAAGGTTTCCCCTTTCTTGGCAAGTGACGTATTGCCGCCATTATCAAAACCAATCACTGTGCCGCCTAGGCGCTGCACTGCCGTTTCAAACGACAAACGGGTACGTGTAGAAGGTTCAAAGAAGCAGCTTGCCACCACTTTATTTTTGAGAAGTTCAGGGTTTGGTTCCGCTTTAAGCCTTGTTGCAGTTTCAACAATCAGCTCCAGTTCCGCACGGCTCAGTTCTGGAATGGAAATGATGTGCTTGTTAAATAACGAATGCGCCATAACGTGTCTTCCCTCTGTATGGTTCGCTTTGGCTACTAGCCTTTGCGAAATTTTGCTTAAAAAAAAGCCCCCTAAAATAGGAGGCTTCAATAACGTTCAGAACAGAAAAACAAAACAGCTAACTCGACCGGCGCCGGGTGTAATGGATGGCGTTGATGGGGAGTGCTGCGGTTCATTTTCTGCTCCGTTTAGACAAATTGCGAAGGATTATACGGACAAAAAACACGCTGGCAATACTCTTTGGAAAATATCCAGAAAATGGATTTTTATGCGAAATTAGCTTGATTTCGATGTTGTTTACTACGCGTTTACAGCTAAAGCATAGGCGCGATTTGTGAGTGTTATTGACTGAAAAAAAATGCGAGCTTTATTCAAGCTCGCATCGATTCAACATCAAAGAAATGAAGTAGACGATTCATCGCCTACATTCATTATCTACTATTCGTTACCTAAGTTAGTTACCTAAGGTGGCCACCATCACGGCTTTGATGGTGTGCATGCGGTTTTCAGCTTCATCGAACACGATGGAATGCTCAGATTCAATCACTTCATCGGTCACTTCAACGCCTTTGGCAAGCACTGGGTAGTTTTTCGCAAGCTCTTTGCCAACGGTGGTATCTTCGCCGTGGAAAGCAGGCAAGCAGTGCATGAATTTCACATGTGGGTTACCAGTGGCTTTTAGCATTGCCATGTTCACTTGGTAAGGCAGCATCAATTCAATGCGCTCTGCCCATGCTTCTTTCGCTTCGCCCATCGATACCCAAACATCGGTGTAAAGGAAATCACAGCCTTGAACGCCTTCTTGAACATCATCTGTGAGCGTAATTTTCGCGCCTGTTTGCTTTGCAATAGCGCGACATTCCGCGACTAATTCTTCGGTTGGCCAGAACGCTTTGGGTGCAACAAGGCGAATGTCCATGCCCATTTTCGCAGCGCCCACCATCAAGGAGTTACCCATGTTGTTGCGTGCATCACCGAGGTAGGCAAATTTCATTTCATGGAGGCGTTTGCCACGGCCATGTTCGATCATGGTAAGGAAATCAGCCAAAATTTGTGTTGGGTGGAATTCGTCAGTTAAGCCGTTCCATACTGGTACGCCAGCGTAGGCACCAAGCTCTTCAACGATCTCTTGACCAAAGCCGCGATATTCGATGCCGTCATACATGCGGCCTAAGACGCGCGCGGTATCTTTCATCGATTCTTTGTGGCCAATTTGTGAACCTGATGGGCCTAAGTAGGAGACTTGAGCACCTTGGTCAAACGCTGCTACTTCGAATGCACAGCGAGTGCGAGTTGAGGTTTTTTCAAAGATAAGTGCAATGTTTTTGCCTTTGAGACGAGGCTGCTCATAACCGTTGTATTTGGCTTTTTTCAGCTCAAGGGATAGATCCAATAGGTGCTGGATTTCGCGTGGAGTGAAATCAAGAAGTTTTAGAAAGTTACGGTTGCGTAAGTTAAAAGCCATGATCTTTTCCTCATTTGCAACGCTTGCTTCTGATGAGAGGGTGGAAGAAAGCGTTACTATTTGTTTAAAGTTAAAAACAGATTCGGTTTATAAAATAGATTTTAAAAACAATGTTTTATCCGCGCGTGATGTTGGTGCCTGCTGTGCCTTCTAAGATGCGTAGGCCATCTTCTAACGCGCCGATCCCAACGACTTTCCCACCTTGTTGAATGAATTCGCACGAGGCTTCAATTTTTGGCCCCATAGAACCAGCATCAAATTGATAGTTGGCAAGCTCGCTTGGCGTTGTGCTGCGCAGCGCGTGTTGGGTTGGTTTGCCCCAATCAAGGTAAACGGCGTCAGCATCGGTCAAAATGAGCAGCGCGTCGGCGTTCAATTGTTTGGCAAGAAAGGCAGCAGACATGTCTTTGTCGATCACTGCTTCTACACCGACTAATTTGCCGTTTTCACGTTTGACTGGAATACCGCCACCACCGGTGCAAATCACTAAATGACCGGCGCTGATAAGCTGGGAAATCGCATCATGTTCGACGATGCCTATCGGTTGAGGGCTCGGAACCACACGGCGGAAATATTGGCCGTCGGGCTTGACTGTCCAGTGGTATTTCTCAGCCAATTCACGCGCTTCTGCTTCTTGATAAACTGGGCCAATCGGTTTGGTTGGGTTGGCAAATGCAGGGTCTTTCGGGTCGACCATCATTTGGGTCAACATGCACGAAATGTTGCGTTCAGGCAGCATGTTTTTGAACTCTTGCATCAACATGTAGCCAATCATCCCTTGAGTTTCACTGCCCAATACGTCGAGTGGGTACGGCGCTACTTTTTTGTATTCGAGACCTTGTAGTGCCAGCAGGCCAACTTGAGGGCCATTGCCATGCACCAGCACCACGTTATAGTGTTTGGCTATTTCGGAAATGGTTTTGACTGCAATTTCAATGTTGCGACGTTGAACATCTGCTTCTAATGGCTGACCACGACGAAGTAGCGCGTTTCCACCTAATGCAACAACAACAGTTTGTTTGCTCATAATTCTATCTCTTCTAAGGTGGGTTGATGCGTGCAGAGGAGATTTGCCTCAACCCATTTGATTAACCTAAGGGCTAGATACCGTCACGCTCAATTGGGCAGCTCATGCAGCGTGCACCGCCACGGCCACGGCCCAATTCGTCACCAGGAATAGACAGAACGGTGATGCCTGCTTTGTCGTATTTTTCATTGGTATAGGTGTTGCCTTCATAGCCAATCACTACGCCAGGTTTGACGGTTAGGACATTGTTTGCATCGTTCCACTGTTCACGTTCTGCGTTGAAGTTGTCACCGCCCGTTGTGATTAGGTTGAGCTTGTCAACGCCAAGTGCTTTTTCGATGGCGGTCACGAAGTAACCTTCTTCTTTGACGTTCACGGCACCAGACTCATCGCCTGTGAGGCTCCAGCATTTCACATCTTTGCGTACTACTTCTGGGTAAACAGAGAAGGTGTCTTCACGCATGTGTGTCATGACGGTATCTAAGTGCATGCAAGAGCGGTGTTTTGGTAGTTCCATCGCAATGATTTGCTTCGCTTGGCCATGTTTAAATAGGCCCGCAGCTAAGTGTTCAACACCTTGCGCTGTGGTGCGCTCAGACATACCAATCAGTACAGCACCTTTGCCAATCACAAGAACGTCGCCACCTTCAATGGTTGAATTATCGTAATTAATGCTCTCGTCATCACCGAAGTATTTAATGAAGTCTTGGCCCGCAAAGCTTGGATGCCAGCGGTAAATCGCACGCACATGGTTGGTTTCACGTTGACGTGCAGGTTTTGCCATCGGGTTGATTGACACGCCACCGTATACCCAGCAAGACGTATCGCGAGTAAATAGATGGTTTGGCAGTGGTTCAATGATGAAATCGGTTGGTGTATGCAAGCCTTGCATCATTGAAGAGGATTTCATTGGCATTTCAGCGTAAGACAAACCGCCTGTCAGGATTTTTGCCAATTCAAGGTTTGGCAGATCGCTGAGGTAGCAGCGCACGTCATTCGCAAATGTTTTGCCAAGGCGGTAATCCGATACTTGTTGAGTAAGCAGCCACTCTTTTGCGACGGGAACCGCTAGCGTGTCGGCTAATAGATCGGTCAGCAGTAAAACTTCAACACCTTGGTCACGTAGCGTTTGTGTGAACGCATCATGCTCTTTCCCCGCACGCTCTACGGCCAATACATCATCAAACAAAAGATCGTGACAGTTTGATGGTGTTAAGTGAGTGAGTGAGCGTCTTGGGCGGTGAACAAGAACTCGACGTAATTGACCAATTTCAGAACCAACATATAACTTACTCATAATAGTATCTCTCTTAATTTATATGCATTTATGCCGTTATATTTTTGACATTAAATTCAACTTTTTCTGGATAAATACATAATTATTTCTGTAGGGAATTTAGTATGAATTTATTTATTCACTTCTTTGTTCTGCAATTAATATTACCCTTGGTCTGTATATGTTCTTAGAGGTCCATCACAGAATGATTTATATTGAAATTCGGCGAAAATAAGAGTTTTTTAACAATGTTTATGCAGTGTTTATATTGTGAGTGTCATATTTATTACTGCTTTTTTTATGGATGTTCATTCAATTTAAATCTCACGCAGCACTACTCCATATAGGACAGGTATTTTGGTCGGGAATTTTATGCACCAAAAACACGTCGATAATTCTTAGAATTGGTTAAGAATATGCACTTGAAAAGGGTATATAGTTGAATATGAGTCGAAGAAATGGACTGTGTTAACATAACTTTCTTAATAAAACTTGATCTGACGCAGGCTTTCTAATGTGGATGTTTTGTCTGAATTGGCGTAATAGAGGACGGAAAATGAGAGATGAAATAGCAGGCGATCTGAATTTGGTAATAAAGGAATATCGGCCGCGTTTTATTTAGTCACCAAAAGTGGTTATTTATCCCAGCCGATTGCTATAAAAAAATAGCCATCAAAACTAATGACGATCTAACGACGTTGAAAGCCATCATTTCCTGATTTGGCTAACGTATCATGTTTAGAGTTGAGTAGCTGCGCAGCCAATGAGCCTAAGTCGGCCTGCCAATAAAAAAGCCGCAATCATGCGGCTTTTAAAGGATGTGACGCGGTTTTCACCTACGACATATCGTTGATCAGTTTGGCGCTATAGCATCGCACCTAGGCTGAGAGATAGCATAATGAATACGCACAATATGCCTAACAGTGGTGCGACCCATTTCACCCAGCGAACATAAGGTACACGAGCAATTGCTAAGCCGCCCATCACTACCGCAGAAGTTGGCGTGATGAGGTTGACTATCCCTGAAGCTGATTGGTAAGCCGTGACGACAAGGTCGCGACCAACGCCTGCAAAGTCAGCCAATGGAGCCATGATGGGCATGGTTAATACCGCAAGGCCAGAAGACGAAGGTACAAGGAAAGAGAGAAGAATTTCCAGTAAATACATTACGTTAATAAAAATGATGGATGGAAGGCCAGTAACCATTTGCTCGGCTGAGAACAAAATAGTGTCGGTGATCATTCCTCGGTCCATTACCACTACAATGCCGCGTGCGATACCAATGATCAGCGCTACGCCTAGTAGGTCTCGTGCGCCATCAATAAAGCTGGTAGTGAATTCCTCTTCACTCATACGAGCAATTAAACCGATAATGATGGTTGCGCCCAAGAACATCGCTGAGATCTCAGCCATCCACCATCCAGCAACAGATACACCATAAATCATCACGCCAAAAGCGGCCGCGAAAATGGTCAAAATAACTTTGCGGGTGGCGGTGAATTCGAGTTTCTCTCCACTTTGGTTGCCAAGGAAGTGAGCTTTGTTCTCTTCGTACTTGTCGTACACAATCGATTTGCTTTGATCTGCTTGCACCATTTTCGCATAGCGCATCACGTACAGTACACAGATAACCCAGCCGACAGCTAACATTGCTAAGCGCAACATGATGCCATCAGTAAACGGAATGCCCGCTGCGTTGGCCGCAATTACGGTGGCAAACGGGTTGATAGTGGAGCCCAGCGTACCGATACCCGCGCCAAGCAGTACGGTAGCGGCGGCAACCAGTGGGTCAAAACGAGCGGCCATCATCACAGGTACGAGTAAGGTGTAGAAAGGTAAGGATTCTTCCGCCATACCGTAAATCGTACCGCCTGCGGCAAACAGCGCCATCAGGATGGGTATCATCAACTCTTCACGCCCTTCAAGCCGCGCTGTTACGCGTTCAATGCCCGCATCAATCGCACCTGTTTTGGTCACTAGGCCCAAAAAGCCACCAATGACTAAAATGAACAGAGACACGTCAATCGCGGCCGCTTCGTAGCTGTTGTGGTCATAAAAGCCGTCAATCGGTGCCATCAACACATCGATCACCCCTTGTGGGTTACCTTCTGCGTGTTGATAAGTTCCCGCAATAGGCACTTCTTTGCCCAGTTCTTCATTCATGGTGCGCTGATACTGACCGGCAGGCACAATCCAGGTTAAAAGGGCCACAAGAGCAATTAGAATGAAAAGGATGGTGTAAGCGGAAGGAAACTTAAAGTTAGCAAAGAAGCCACCTTTAGGTTCCGTGGATACAGTTTGGGTTGTCATAGCGATCTCCTTACACTCAGAGAACAACGAGATTCTGAGTGTGTTCAGCGGCTAATGTTCTTCAGTCTGCCATCCCATTAAAATATTATCTACTAGGGGTGAAAGAATAAAAAGTTATTGGAACTTCAATTAAATACGTTAAATGAAAAGTTTTAATTATTATTAAGTGAACATAAATGCTCACTTGCTCAGATATCTGTATAAATTCTAAGGTGAGTTTTAAAGCGTAACTTTGTCTTGCTTCACAAAACAATAGTACCGAGTTACACACCATTTTTTTAGGGAATTTAATTTAGGGTAATTGAGTGTAAATAATGGAATTATATTCTTACGCTTTTTATTCGAAGACATGGAGATAGGCGGATAATCGTTGTAGGGTAAATATATTGAAATTTTATTCATTAAGCTGAATGAGTGAAGAGAAGTAATTATTTATTGCTTTATTGATATGTATCAATATTTTATACGTGACAAATAAAAAGGGAGCCAAAGCTCCCTTATAACAATAGTAGAGATTACATCAAAATATTGGAGAACAACAAACCAAAACCAATACTAAACACCATACTTAACAAGCCAGGGAGCATAAAGCTGTGGTTGAAAATATACTTACCAATACGAGTGGTACCAGTCCGGTCAAAGTCGATAGATGCGATGATAGGGCCGTAGTTTGGAATGAAGAAGTAACCGTTAACGGCAACGAAAACCGCAATAATAATGGCTGGTGGCAAACCCAAGGTTATTGCAACAGGGACTAACACGGCTGTTGTTGCGCCTTGGCTATTGACCATCACCGACAGAGCAAATAACGCGAACGCGAATGTCCATGGTGCGACTTCCACTAAGCCAGAGACCGCTTCTTTGACCATGGCACCATGGCCAGCAATGAAGGTGTCACCTAACCAAGCGATACCGAAGATCGCTACGATGGCACGCATACCTGCATGGAATACGGAACCTTGGCTGATGGCGTTGCCGTCAGGTTTGCACAGTAAAATGATCAGCGCCGCGATAGACAGCATCACGATTTCAATCGTGTGCGCCATCCCCATGGCTGAGCCGTTAAATTGTGGGCGCAAGCTAGGCAATGCACCCATCACCACCACCACAATGGCACCGAACAAAAATAGCCCGACCGATTTTTTCGCTTGTGGCGTGATTTGAATATCAGCAATCGATACTTCTTGTTCCATCTCTGCGCGAAATTCTGGGTCTTGCAAGCGACGTTGATATTCTGGGTCATCTTTCAGCTCAACACCGATTTTATTGACGAATAAGCACGCGCAAGCCAAACCAAGAATGGTACTTGGGATGGTGATCATCAACACATCCGTTAGCGTGATGCCTTGTGGTTCTAAGAAGGCGACTAACGCCACGACGGCGGCCGCAATTGGGCTAGCTACAATCGCAAATTGTGACGCGATCACCGCCATACCTAAAGGACGTTCTGGGCGAATACCACTGCGACGGCTCACTTCAGCAATTACGGGCAGTACTGAATAGGCCACGTGACCTGTACCAGCCATCATTGTAAAAAAGTAAGTTACCAAAGGGGCGATGAAAGTGATGTGGCGAGGGTTTTTATGCAAAATGTTAGTGGCAATTTTGATCAAATAATCTAAACCGCCAGCCGCTTGCATTGAGGCTGCTGCTGCAACCACGGCCATGATCATCAACATCACATCAATCGGTGGGCTGGTTGGTTGCATGCCAAATCCAAAGCTCAGTACAGCAAGGCCAATACCGCCCATAACACCAAGCCCAATACCACCAATCCTTGCACCAATTAGGATACATCCTAATACGATAAGGAACTCAATTAAGAACATCTTATACTCCTAAAGATAATGAAAAATAGGGTCATTCTACAGGTTCAGCGATATTGAACGGTATGCTTTGCGCCATGATGTAACGCAATTTTTCTTCACTTAATAACCTGTAGAAAGTAAAAAGGCTCTGAATCAGAGCCTTTTTTGATTATTCGTAGCGTTTTGCTTTGTACTGCGGGCGCATAAAGTTTTCGACAGATAAGATGTCATCGAGCTCTTCGGCGGTGAGTAAGCCTCGCTCAAGCACCACTTCACGTACGCTCTTACCCGTTTCCGCACAAATTTTACCCACGATGTCACCTTCATGGTGGCCAATGTATGGGTTCAAGTAAGTTACGATACCGATAGAGTTGAATACATAAGCTTCACACACTTCTTTATTGACAGTGATACCGTCAATACATTTGTCACGAAGGTTTATACAGGCGTTTGAAAGAATTTCAATTGACTCAAACATGCTTTGTGCAATCACAGGTTCCATCACGTTTAGCTGTAATTGGCCACCTTCTGCGGCAAAGGAAATAGTGTTGTCGTTACCAAGTACTTTAAAGCACACTTGGTTGACCACTTCAGGCACCACAGGGTTTACTTTGGCAGGCATGATGGAAGACCCAGCTTGCAGTTCAGGTAGGTTCAACTCGTTTAGACCCGCGCGAGGGCCAGATGAAAGAAGACGTAAGTCATTACAGATTTTAGAGAGTTTCACGGCAAGGCGTTTTAGCGCGCCATGCGCCATAACATAAGCTCCGCAGTCTGACGTTGCTTCAATTAAATCTTCTGCTGGAACGACAGGTAAACCCGTTACGGCGGCTAGGTGTTTCACCGCAGCCGCTTGATAACCTGGCGCCGCATTAAGGCCAGTACCGATCGCTGTTGCACCAAGGTTGATCTCAAGCAGCAGTTTAGAGGTGTACTCTAGGTTGCGGATCTCTTCATTAATAGTGACCGCCCAAGCTCGAAACTCTTGTCCTACAGTCATCGGTACGGCATCTTGCAGTTGGGTACGACCCATTTTTAAAATACCTGAGAATTCTTGGCTTTTTAGCTCGAACGCACCTTTTAGGTACGCAATAGAATCAATCAGTTTCAGGATGCTGTTGTATACCGCAATGCGAAAACCGGTAGGGTAAGCACAGTTGGTCGATTGGCTTTTATTGACGTGGTCGTTCGGGTTGATGAACTCGTACTGACCCTTTTCTTTACCCATTAATTCCAGAGCAAGGTTCGCGATCACTTCGTTGGTGTTCATATTGACAGAAGTGCCGGCTCCGCCTTGGTATACGTCTGACGGAAATTGATCCATGCACTTACCTGTTTCTAGGATCAAGTCACACGCTTGGAGGATATAATTAGCCACTTGGCTTGGAATGACGCCGAGCTCTTTGTTGGCTAGCGTGGCGGCTTTTTTGGTCATCACCATACCGCGTACAAATTCAGGCACATCAGAAATGGTTGATTTTGAAATATTAAAGTTTTCGATAGCGCGCAGCGTATGAATGCCGTAATACGCGTCAGCAGGAACGTGACGTTGACCTAATAGATCTTCTTCGATACGAGTGGCCGAGTTAGCGGTAGCAGCTGTCGTTTCTGATAGGGTAGCCATAACAGGATCCTTAGAGAATTATTCTGATAATTAGTGAAATTATTAGCCATTTCTGCAGTTTAAGAATCCATTCGTCAGAATTTTAGGCTGGAAAATCCGTCCTGACTTCTGTGGCACATCATACTCAACCTAGATTTAAAAAATAGTAAGTGGATCACCTTTTAGGTCAATATTTTATGAAAATTTGATACGCACTCATAGGCGTTATTTTTAGGTTTTAAAAACAGTGATCGCGTTGATAAATAGTTGTGATGCCGACGGTTGGATTTGTCTGTGTGGTATGAGATTTGTTCAGGTTTTGTTAGCAAAATGAGCGAGTGAATGGATTTCAGATAGAGCCAATATTCGGTCTATTTTAAGATAGATAGTGGCTCTATTTAGTTATTTAGGTTGTGAGGTCGTGCTCTTTGATTGAGCGTTGAGTGTTGTAGTCGCCTGTAGTTGACGGTAAGGTGAGAGCAATAAACAAAGGAGGGCGTGTGTTTCCAATCTTACTTCTGGCTTTTATTTTTGTGCCAATCATTGAAATTGGCCTCTTTATCCAAGTAGGCAGCTTGCTAGGTATGTGGCCAACTATCGCCTTGGTGCTGATTACGGCATTTGTTGGTGCATCATTGGTTCGTAGTCAAGGGATACAAACTTTACTTAGCGTTCAACACCGTTTGCACCAAGGTGAGCTACCTGCGCAGCAAATTATTGAGGGCGTGATGCTGGCGGTGGCGGGTGTGCTGCTTTTAGTACCGGGTTTTTTGACCGATGCACTTGGTATGGTGGTGCTATTGCCTGCGCCTCGGGCTTTGCTTGCCAACTATTTGATGAATAAAGTGGTGGTGAATGGTGTATCAGGCCGTTTTCAGGCGCAGTTTGATGATAGCCGTCATAACAAAGCCCCATTTGATCGTGACTTTGAACCATCTGAAACGGGAAAAACCTTCGAAGGTGAATTTGAACGTAAAGATGATGAGCATAATAGGCTGAAATAATAGACTTTTTATGGTGTTTCTTACTCTATTGTTTTGAGTTGTAAAAATTAAATGCCGAAATAGA
>NZ_CAWPDB010000123.1:0-31744 GCF_963886625.1 Vibrio sp. V23_P3S9T160 | reverse complement strand
CATGTGAAATTATTGGAATAAGTATAATACCCCCTGATTGAATAAAATCTAAAAAAAGTTCGCATTATGAGATTTATGTGTGCGGGCTTCACTGGCAAAGCGATTCTCCCTCACCATCTTCACACACGGCCAGACGGACAAGCCGCCCTCGGTGCGGAATCACTATTTAACTCGCCCACCATTTGCTGTCGTTCAGGCCAGAGGCAAACTCTCAACATAATTCCATATACAAAGTGCGCACTGTACGAATAAGTGCTAATTGGCAAATTTGCCTTATAAAAATTTATTCATTAATCGCTAATATTAGAATTCCTGAAACACATTTGTGTCCATCTTCGAGCTAGCTGGTTGTAGCTAGATCAGATTTGTCCATCCAGACTCATTTTTTCAAAGACCGCTATCCCCTGATTGGCTAGAGCTTTATTTTGACAAGTATCCGAAGAGCGTTGCTGACAATTGAATCTATGATATAAGCAGGAAAGTTGTTGGGTAGCTGGTTAACGGTTTGCTCAATAGCAATTGGAAAAGAGTTAACAAACTCGTCAAGTATCTCTTGCATTCGAACTGTGCAGAAACCAACGGTTTCTGCTGTTGCAATAAAGTGACGCGGATAGATTTTTTCTAAATGCCACTTATTGCCACTTGAAGTGGATTTGAGAGCCATCGCTAGTTTTAGTTTACGTGTGTTAATGCCTCTGCCACTTGATGTGGGGAAGGCTGACATAATATCGTAGAAGGGGGTTAGCCTATAAGCTCCATTGGCCTCAATAAAAATTGAAAAATTTTTTGCATGCCCGTCGGTTGCACCGATCAACCATTGAAATACTTGAAAGCGCATAAAATCGTCGCAGTCGTTGTCTGCGCATCTAGAACGACTAAGTAGTTGCATGATTTCTTTAATACCAACACCACCATCACTCTGATATTTCAATCGTGAGGGAAGCGAGAATACTTGGCACATGTCTTCTTGAGCCAATCGAATAAGTGACTTCCCATCTTGTGAACAGTGTCTATCGAAACGTTCAATAACTAGAGCTTTCATTCCTTCAACTTCTAAGATCTCAATCTTTGGAACTTGGAAGCCCATTGCTTCTGCAAGTTTTATACAGAAATACTCATTTTCAACGCTCCCCGTCATATCAAGTGTTGCCGCTGGCTGCTGAATAAAACCGATCGGAAATTTGAGAATGTGAGTGCTTGGGTAATCAAAACTGGGTAAAAACCAATCATTTTTGAATTTAACTAGCGCAGTTTTCTCTTGCGCCCCAGATATTGTAATGCGGAAGTCGTGTTTATTGGACATGCCAAGAGGGAACTGATACTCATGAGCCGTAACTATATTGTGTAAATTACGAACTGAAAGTGGTTCCAGCCGAGTTGAAGCAAGACCATTATGTACTTCATTTGCTGGCAGCAATGAAAGTGAGCCAACACAATCGCGACCGATTGCATGCAATAAATCAAACACGTCTGTTGAGTCGGTGTTATAGCGACGCTCTATGTTCCTACGTGTTGAAGTTAAATCTGGCAACAGATTATCAAAATAATTTGCTACAGGGTCATCTTTTAACGGTTGGCTTTGAAGTGGAAGAGATAGAGAAATTGGGTAGGCGTTCGGCTGAGCTAACCATTTCTCATCGTAGCAAAATTGCATTGGGCTATCGGTAGTCTTGGTTAGATGGCCAACTTTGGTGTTGTTGATGTATGCAAGTAACATAGTCATCTGTTTCTTCTGAAGGAAAATGGAGATGGAGAGGTGTTACCTAAATCATACAATTAGTTGATAAAATAGCTAGAACCGATTTTACAGCGCAGTCAGACTGACTATTGAAGGAGAGGGCTAGTTATACAACAGCCAGCAATATGATTACTGGCCATCAATTTTGTTAACAGTAATTACATCTTTGCGTGGCAGTAAGTACGATAACCACCAATCAAATTACGTGCTTTAAAACCGTTGTTGACTAGTTGACGATAAGCGACGTTACCGCGTAACCCAACTTGGCAGTAAATAACAATTTCTTTGTCTTTTGGTAGTTCGTTCATACGTTGACGAAGTTGGTCAACAGGAATGTTAACTGCGCCTGGTAGGTAACCGTTTTGTAGTTCGCCTGGATTACGTACATCAAGAAGAACTTGGTCTTCAGATAAATTATCAATTTCATCATAATGAATCACAGTTGCGTCACCTTTGATGATGTTGTTTGCGACAAACGCAGCTTGGTTGATCACATCTTTTGCACTGCCGTAAGGTGGCGCGTAAGTCAATTCTAAGTGTTGGAGTTGATCTACCGTCATACCTGCGCGTTGAGCAACCGCCATAACGTCGATACGCTTATCAATACCGTCTTTACCAACTGCTTGAGCACCGTAAATTTTGCCAGACTTAGGATCGAACAACATTTTGAATGAAACAATCTCAGCGCCAGGGTAGTAACTCGCGTGGCTTGCGGTGTGGACGTAAACTTTTTCGTATTCAATGCCTGCGCGTTTAAGCTGTTTCTCATTTTTACCAGTGGAAGCCACAGCAAGGTCGAAGATCTTACAAATCGCCGTACCTTGTGTACCTTGATAAGTCTCGTTCCGACCTAACATGTTATCGGCCGCCATACGACCTTGACGGTTTGCAGGGCCAGCAAGAGGTACTAAGGTTTGGCCACCAGTTACAAAATCTTTTTCTTCAACAGCGTCACCCACTGCGTAGATACTTGGATCGCTCGTTTGCATGTATTCATTAGTATAGATACCACCAAGTGCCCCAATTTCTAATTCCGCTTCTTTCGCTAATTTAGTTTCTGGGCGCACACCAATAGCCATGATTAAGATATCAGTGGTTAATGTTTCACCGTTGTTGAGGGTAAGATTCAGTTCACCCTCAATATGTTGTTTATTTTCATCCTCACCAGAACTAAAGCTCGCGATATGTTCATTCGGTACATACTCGATAGCTTGAAGGGCAACTCCCAATTTTAGGTCAATGCCTTTTTGGCGAATTTCAACATGAGCAAAGCCCGCCATTTCTTTATCAACAGGTGTCATCACTTGATCTGCCATCTCGATGAGAGTGGTTTTAATGCCAAGCTGGTGGAAGGCTTCCATCATTTCTAGACCAATGAATCCACCACCAACAACAGTCGCGTGATCGGGCTTGTTCATCTGAATCGTTTGAATGATACGATCCATGTCTGGAATGTTACGCAATGAATGAGTAAGTGGGTTATCAATGCCTGGGATTGGCGGGACAATTGGGCCTGCACCTGGGCTAAGTAACAGGAAGTCATAATTTTCTTCATACTCACTATCATCAATCAGGTTCTTAACAGTAACGAGTTTGTTGTGGCGGTCGATAGATATGACTTCATTCATTACACGAACGTCAACATTAAATCGAGCTAAAAAGCTTTCTGGTGTTTGTAGTAATAATTTACTGCGATCTTTGATATCGCCGCCTATGTGATAGGGCAATCCGCAGTTTGCGAACGAGACGAAGCTTCCTCGCTCAAACATTATGATTTGGGCATCTTCACTAAGCCTTCTGGCTCTTGCTGCTGCTGAAGCTCCGCCAGCGACACCACCGACGATTAAAATTTTAGTCATATCTTAATATTCTCTACTCTGTAAATTATTACTAAAGTGAATTTAGGTTGGAAAACCGTTAGTTGCTAGCTGTGACCACAACTATCAAATTACAAAATGTCGTCAATCATACAGTTGACTAATGAAACGAAGGGGCCCCGCTCAAACATAATGATTTCAGCTTCTTCGCTGAGTCGACGAGCACGAGCCGCTGCGGATGCACCACCCGCGACACCACCAATAATCACAATCTTAGTCATAACTTACTCCAGTAAAATTAAACAAAAGCGGCATGGTAAGGTAAGTAAATCCTCAGTGCAGGCCAAGCTTTTTCAAGAAAAAGGCCGCTGGACAAATCCCTGTGAAAGCGCTTTGAATTAAGTTCACTCCAACAAATACCGTTAGCCAAATAAAGTTTGAATGGACAAACACAGTTAAAACGATCGACAGCAGTACCATGCTGCCCGCCAATATTCTTACCCCATTTTCAATCGTCATGTTGTTACCCTCCGTTGTAAATTAAAGTCACTATAAATCCATTGATTAGTAATGTCTAATGTTAATTTATCTAATTTTGAATAAGCTAAATAAGCGTTGACTAAATCTTGTTTATTAGTATTATCTAATTAAATGCAATGCGAAGGGGGAATGATGGAGATCACATCAGTCAATGTGGAGCAAATGAAAACAAATGCGATAGAGGTTTCAGAGTTGCTTAAAACGATGGCCCACCCTGAGCGTTTGATGGTGCTTTGCCAGTTAATTAATGGTGAGGTGGGCGTTGGAGAATTGCAGCAAAGCTCGATGTTAAGTCAATCAGCCTTTTCGCAACATTTAACCGTACTTCGTAAGCAAAATATGATCAAAGCAAGAAAGGAGTCGCAGCAAGTCTTCTATTCGCTATCGGATCCGCGGGTTGTACAGCTTATTCAAAGTTTGCAGACCATTTTTTGTAATTAGTTCATTTGTCATAGGTTAAAAGGATAAATAATGTTGTTTTCTGTTCCTTGGGAATCGTTGTTAGGTGGTGTTTTACTAGGGATATCGACTTCACTCATGTTGCTGTTTAACGGCAAAATTGCTGGGATAAGTGGGGTATTAACGGGATTGATGACGCCTAAAACGCGTGATTTTGCATGGCGTTTGTTATTTGCACTTGGCATGGTAACTGGTGGTGCTATTGCCGTTTGGTTTTTAAATGCACAAGTGCCGCAAACTTTTAACTTTAATAACGGTGTTTTGGCGCTTGCTGGCCTATTAGTTGGGGTAGGAACTCGATTAGGAAATGGTTGCACCAGTGGCCATGGCATCTGTGGTGTTGGCCGACTATCCACTCGCTCTATTGCGGCGACAGGGACCTTCATGGGCGTTGCTGCCATTACTGTGTTTGTACGCCTTCATCTTCTATAAGTGAGTCAAAATGAATCAGATGTTGTTTAGATTAACCTCGTTAGTGGCAGGTGTTTTGTTTGGTGCGGGTATGGTTATCTCAGGAATGGCCAATCCAGCCAAAGTCGTAGGTTTTTTGGATGTGGCTGGTGCTTGGGATCCAAGCTTAATGTTTGTGATGGGAGGCGCATTGGCCGTTTTTATGCCGACCTATTTCATCGTTATTAAAGCAAGACAGCAGCCTATAAACGCAGAAAAATTCTGTTTAGCGACGACTCGCAGTGTTGATACCCGGCTTATCTCTGGTGCTGCGATTTTTGGGTTAGGTTGGGGATTAGTGGGCATTTGTCCAGGGCCAGCACTATCAAGCCTTGCACTGGGTAATATTGAGGTATGGCTATTCTTTGTCTCAATGATGGTTGGGCTTGGTGCAACTAATTTGTTGATCTGCATTAAGAATAATAAACAACAGCAAACGCAAACGGCTTAATCTAACTAGAATTCAATAAGCAAGTGGAATCGTAACGATCAACATGAGGGATGGGTATGAAAAGGCGAATTTGGATTGCGTGTATTGCCTTAATCACGAGCGGTTATTGGGCCGTTGGCTATGCTGATGATCGTTATATCGTGACCTATGAGCAGATACCACAGCAGATTGCATTCGAAGGTGTTGTCCAGCCAGTTAACAAAGGGACAGTTGCGGCTCAAACCTCTGGTCGAGTCGTTGGTGTGTATGTCGACGTTAACGATTTTGTTAAAAAGGGCGAGGTGCTATTAGAAATCAGCGCTATTCAGCAATCGGCTTCTTTAGACGCATCTCAAGCTCAGTTAACCAGTGCAGAGGCTCGAAATCGTGAAGCTCAAGCTCAACTAAAGCGTTATCGACTGCTGTTTCCTAAAGGTGCGATTTCACAAGATCAAATGGATGGCGCTGAAGCTCAAGCTCGAAGTGCTGCTGCGGCCGTCAAGGCGGCAAAAGCCGCGGTCGTGCAGGCGAAGGAGTCACTTGGATACACCAATATTACCGCCCCTTATGATGGTGTCGTGACGGAGCGACATGTAGAGCTGGGTGAAACGGTGGCTCCGGGTACTGCGCTGCTCAGTGGTTTCTCATTCAATGAGTTGCGTGTTGAAACGGCTATTCCGCAGCGCTATCAGCCTGCAGTCACCAATGTTGCTCAATTCCAAGTCATTATGCCTACGGGTGATAAAATAACCCCAATCGATTACAGCTTATTCAGTTATGCCGACCCTCAATCACATACATTCAAAATCCGTCTTGAGCTGCCTCGTGCAGCTCAAACTGACAAGCTCGGGCAAGTGATGCCAGGAATGTGGGTCAAGACAGAGTTTAATTATGGTCAACGTGAGGTGATGCTCATTCCTGTTGCCGCTGTGATTCGCCGAGCAGAACTGAGTGCCGTATATCGCATCGTTGATGATAAACGACTGCTAAATCCAGTGCGATTAGGGCAAACCTATGGTGAATATGTGGAAGTATTATCTGGCTTGGAACAAGGCGATACGGTCGCAAGCCGTGTATTTACACAAGTAGGTGAGTGATATGGATAATCGTTTAGGCGTCTCAGGACGTATTGCCAAAGCTTTTCAGACTTCAGCGATGACGCCGTTGCTCGCGATTGTTGGGTTACTGATGGGCGTTTTTGCGGTAATGGTTACTCCTAAAGAAGAAGAGCCGCAAATCGATGTGACCTTTGCCGATGTGTATATTCCTTTTCCCGGATCTTCTCCGGCGGAAGTGGAAAGTTTAGTGACGAACCCAGCAGAGCAGATCATCTCTGAAATTGAGGGAATTGATAAAATTTACTCTTTTTCGCAACCCGATGGTGCGATGATTGTGGCTATCTTTGATGTCGGCGTCCCTAGAAACGACGCCGTGGTTCGTATTTATAATAAACTCTATTCCAATAAAGATTGGATGCCAAAAGGCGTTGGGGTGGGCGAGCCGATCATCAAACCTAAAGGCATTGAAGATGTGCCTATCGTCAGCATTACGTTATCCGATAAAACGGGCACTTTGGACAACCAACAGTTAACGCAAGTGGCCCATGGTTTAGAAACAGAGCTCAAACGCATTGATGGTACACGAGATATTTATACGATAGGTCGCCACCCTACTATTGTTGATGTACGTTTAGACCCCGTTAAAATGAACAGCTTTGGCATCACGTTAGATCAACTGAATCAGCATCTTCCTGCGGCGAACTACAGCTCTCCAATGTTGAAACTGACGCATGAAAATCAGCAGTTTCCCATCCAAATTGGTCAGTTTTTAACAAAAGTTGAAGAAGTAAAGCAATTGGTGATTGGGCTGCATAACCAGACACCGGTATATTTAGCGGATGTCGCTGCGGTTCAATTGGGTGTTGATACACCAACCCAACAAGTTTGGACCAGTGATAAGCAAGGTATTTATCCAGCAGTTACTTTAGCCATCGCTAAAAAAGGAGGCGAAAACGCCGTTCGTGTGGCTGAGATGGTTGAAGCTCGAGTTGCAGAACTTGAAAATCAGTTAATTCCACACGGAATCAGTGTTGAAATCACGCGTGACTACGGGAAAACCGCCGCCGATAAAAGTAATACATTGATCGCCAAATTGATTTTTGCGACCACGGCGGTTGTTATTTTGGTGGTCATTGCGATGGGATGGCGCGAGGCTATCGTGGTCGGTATGGCTATTATTGTCACCTTGATGATGACACTGTTTGCATCATGGGCATGGGGTTTTACACTCAACCGGGTCTCGCTTTTTGCGTTAATTTTCTCTATTGGTATTTTAGTGGACGATGCCATTGTTGTTGTGGAAAATATCCACCGTCATATGGCGTTAGGTAAGCGCAAACTGGTGGATCTCATTCCTACGGCGGTTGATGAAGTGGGTGGACCTACAATCCTTGCCACCTTAACCGTGATTGCCGCACTGTTGCCAATGGCCTTTGTCTCTGGGCTTATGGGCCCGTATATGAGCCCAATTCCCATCAATGCTTCGATGGGAATGCTGATTTCATTGGCGGTTGCATTTGTTTTTTCACCTTGGTTAGCGGCCAAGTTTCTTAAGCCTTCATCGCATCAAGCACAATCTCAATCAACTCAAGGCATCTTTCACCGAATCATGAACCCGTTTGTGGTCTCGGCTGCACAAAGACGTAACCGGCTTTTCTTGATGCTTGCGGTATTTGCGCTTATTGCTGGTTCCCTGTTATTGCCAATCACTAAGGCCGTGGTTTTAAAAATGCTGCCTTTCGATAATAAATCAGAGTTTCAAGTGGTATTGGATATGCCTGAAGGGGCATCACTTGAGAAAACGCAACGCGTTTTATTTGAACTTGGCGCGGTGTTAAATAGCGTGCCTGAAGTCAGTGGGTATCAGATTTACGCAGGTACAGCCGCACCGATCAACTTCAATGGCCTTGTGCGTCATTATTTTATGCGTAATCAAGCCAACCAAGGTGATATTCAGGTGAACCTATTAGGGCGAAAAGAGCGCGATAAAGATAGTCATACGATTGCAAGTGAAGTACGCCCCAAGCTTAATGAGGTTGCCAGCCGATTTGGCGGTAAAGTCAAAGTCGTTGAAGTTCCACCGGGGCCACCCGTTTGGTCACCTATTTTAGCGGAAGTGTATGGTCCGACACATGATATTCGGGCACAAGCGGCAAGGATGCTACGCGGGATCTTCCACGAAACAGCGGACATTGTCGATATCGATATGTATCTACCGGAAGTGCATCAAAAATGGCAAGTAGTGATTGATCGCAGCAAAGCGTCACACTATCAAGTACCTTATGCTTCGATAGTCGATGCTTTGGCGACGGCCGTCGGTGGCAAGCCGATCACCTATTTGCACAGTGAGCACAGCAAGTACCCGATCCCGATTCAAGTGCAAGCTAGTGAAAACGTCAAAGTCCGATTAGATCAAGTGTTGAACATGAAAGTAGCGAGCACGGCGGGTAGTGCATATCCATTGTCTGATTTAGTCACTATTCGCCAAACTCAAATGGATGACTACATTGTGCATAAAAACCTGTTACCAATGGTGATGGTGGTGGCGGATATGACGGGTGAAACAGACAGCCCCTTATACGGTATGTTTGATATGGCGTTCAACATTAATGCACTTGGTCTATCTGTGGAACAGTATTATACCCACCAACCTACAGGGTTAAATGGTGTCGAAATATTCTGGGATGGTGAATGGACGATCACTTATGAAACATTCCGCGACATGGGCATTGCCTACGCGGTTGGGATGATCCTTATTTACTTACTGGTTGTCGCGCAGTTTAGGTCCTACCTTGTTCCGTTGATCATTATGGCTCCAATCCCGCTGACGATTATCGGCGTCATGCCCGGCCATGCGTTACTTGGTGCTCAGTTCACCGCCACGTCGATGATTGGGATGATTGCGTTAGCAGGGATTATTGTGCGTAACTCTATCTTGCTGGTTGATTTCATTAATCAGCAGGTTGAAGAAGGCGTGGCATTTTCCGAAGCGGTTATTCAGTCTGCGGCTGTTCGTGCTAAGCCCATCATGCTTACCGCTTTAGCGGCCATGATCGGGGCGGTATTTATTTTAGATGATCCCATTTTTAATGGCTTAGCTATTAGCCTGATTTTCGGCATCTTTGTTTCTACCGTCTTAACTTTATTGGTGATACCTGTATTGTATTACGTTGTAATGTATCGACGTTTTGGCTAATTCACAAATAGAATGACTGAGACCAGCAGAAAGGCGCTGAATATTCAGCGCCTTTCTTACAGCATGTCTGTTTCTCTTCAATGAACCCATTGTCGTAGCACGAGCCAACTATATATAAATGCACCAATACCAATACCCACCAGTGCTACTATATCAAAGGAGGTCCTCACATAACTAAGTGAAGAACCAGTAAATGTTGGAGCTATGAGTATAGCGATAACTGCCACTATGGCTGAAGCCAATACCGCTTTTGTGTTGAGTTCGCGAGTTTCTTTTCTTCTTCGAATAAGGCTTATCGTTAAGAGTAAAGCTAGCAATAGGATGAACCATGAATAAGGTTTTATGGTAAACCATACCACAATTAAGATACTATCTATTCCCATGATAATTCCCTCACACTTTGCCAAATAGCATTGCGTTGTAAGCAGGTTGCAACATTTGCTCTTCCATTACCCAAACAGCCCAAGACTCTTCAGTCGGATCTATAAAACTAAATGAGGGCAATAGCACATTATTGTATCCAAACTCAGCTAGTATGGCTTTTCCCAAACTGGTAATGAGTGGGCAGGATGTATAACCATTATAAGATGCGTTCAGCGCATTTCCTTTCAGATAGGCAAGTAAGTTTTCTTCAATGACGGGTGCTTGCAGCTTGACACTGGCTGCCGTTTTTCCTAATGGGACGCCAATTACGTCGCCAATACCGAATACATCAGGGAATCTTCGATGCTGCAAAGTAAACTGATCCACTTCTAGCCAGTTTTTGGCAAATGGCCCATCTTGCCACACCAAGTCAGACTCTAAAATTGGAGTCGAGGCTGACATCGGCGGAACCACGTGGAGAAAGTCATACTGTTCAGTTTGGACTTTATTATCCGTCAGTTTGAAATAGGCTTTTTTAGCGCCAATATCGATACCTGTGAGTCTGTGGTTATAGTGAATATTCACCCCCTGTTCTTGCCAGCGATTGATGACAAACTCATTGTAAAGTGGCACTGAAAACACTCGGTTTTTAAACGGAGTAAAGAAATCGACCTCAAATTGCTGTCGCTGGTTAAGTTTCTCAATACGAGCAAGAGTGGTGAATGTCATTTTAAGTGGGGCACCCGCGCATTTCAAAAAGGTATGGGGTAGTGTAAAGATCCCACGGCCTTTTCCAGTCGCTAGCCATTGATCGATTTGTTGACTTGTTTTTAAGGCGAGCTCTGCACTGGCATACACACTACCAATTCCATTACTGCCAATCGCAGTGGCATCGAACCCTTCAATTTGATCGTAGTTTAGTTGGCACCCCGTCGCGACGATTAGAATATCGTAATTCAATATATCCCCGTTAATCAGTGTGACGGTTTTTTCTGTTCCACTTATCGATGCCACGTCTTTATCTATCCAGTCAACGCCTTGTGGAAGCCACTCTTCAGTATTGCTTATCACACGATCAGTTGGCCATAATCCTGATGCAATCATGGTAAATCCAGGTTGGTATATATGCTGTTTTCTTGCTCCTACAATGGTGATTTTATTGCCCCTGAGCCTGCGTCTGAGACGATTTGCCATTGCGGTACCCGCTGCGCCTACACCCAAAATCAACACATGTGCTTTCGTGTTAAGTTGAGGGGCAGCGGTTAACGAAAATGGCGCTACTGAAAGAATTCCTGCTGATAAACCGAGCTTTAAGAAATGTCGGCGTGATGAGTTGTTTGAGTGAGTCTTCATAGATACTCTCCATGTTTAGCAATTCCTAATATAGTTATGGTTTACTTGATTGACTAAATCAAGATTTTAGAGCGTCGTATGATGATCATCGCAAATTCAGCTCACAGGAAGTCTTATTCATATCTCAATAAATATGCGCTGAAGTCGCGCTGCGAAAAATGGTGATGTTGGTGATGGAAAGTGACTCCCAATGCCTATTTAAACTGCAAGTAATAGAGGCCATTTATTGGTATGTATAAGTGTACTTATTTAACCAAAGAGCAGGTTTTTGGAGATGGTTTTGGATCGCGTTGAGCACAATTGAACGTATATCAAATAACATAGCTTTGAAATATCAGCAGGCAATGGATATTAAAAATGCAGTTTTAAATAGGTAGATTACGGATAAATTCGCTATGATTATAACTAAATGTGTTTCATAACAAGAAAAGCGGTGCAAGCTTAATCGTGTTTGAGTCAACTAAACTCCCCAGTTAGGAAAACATGAAACTGAAATCTGCGTTATTGATGATATTTTCTCGAGTGATGGCTGTATTGGCGCTGCAGCTTCCAGTCATCGCTTCTACGGCAGAAGTCGGTGAACCGCTCTCCAGCGAGCATGATCTTTCTCAACCTCTGCTTATTACAAGCTCAGCCAAGTGGAAACCGTATTCGTATATTAATAAGCAAGGAGAGCCTGCCGGGATCTTAGTCGATTATTGGAAAGTCGTTGCTGAGCAAAGCGGGTTCGATGTTGAATTTAAACTAGTAAGCTGGAACGAATCACTAGAGCTGGTTAAACATGGGCAAGCCGACGTTCATGCGGGTCTAATTCAATCACCTGAGCGAGATCTGTTCCTCGATTTTGGACCTGAAATTATGGCGATCGAGACGCACGTATTCTTAGATCAACACCTACTCGGTACGGATTTTGACAAAATATTTTCAGGTGAAATCGATATTAAGGTTGGCGTTGTATTGGGTGGCTATGAGGCGTATTACGCAGCTCAATATTTACCTAAATTAAACTTGGTCTACTTTGCCACGAATGAAGATATGTTGTATGCCGCTTCTAGTGCAAAATTAGAAGGGTTTATTAGCGATTATCAAGTCGCTAATCTCTTTATGTTTACAGAAAATAGCCCGAAAAAATATGTGCCAGTTAAGTTTCTCTATTCTGAGCCGTTGCGCTTTGGGGTGAAAGAGGGCAATGACGTTCTTTGGCAGAAGCTCGCAAATGCGACAGATAAGGTATCTGATGCCTCTAAAATGCAGTTATTTAGTCGCTGGATCTACATGGAAACGGTTTACCCAAAATATTTTATCCCGATCATCATTAGCGTAGCTCTGATGGTTCTCTGTATTTACATCTTGATGTTAAGACGCGCAGTCATACATAAAACCATCGATTTAGAGAGAGCAAATCACTTGCTAGAGAAATTGGCGCAAACTGATGAGCTAACAAAAATCAGTAATCGCCGACACTTCCAATCAAAGATAGCAGAATTGCAAGGAACTCCCGTCTCCTTCACCTTATTGGTGTTTGACATTGATAACTTTAAGCTAATCAATGATCAGTTTGGTCATGAAGTGGGTGATCAAGCAATTATTCATGTGGTTAGACATGTACAGAGAAAGTTATCCAATAATGACTTTATTGCTCGTTTAGGTGGAGAAGAGTTCGCCATTATTCTTACTCTCTATACCTTTGAAGAGGTCAAATTGAAAGCTCAATATATCTGTCAATCTGTCTATGAAAATCCAATGCGAGTAGCCAATGATACCATCACGCTCAGTATCAGTTTGGGTGGCGCCTATTACGATCTTGTTCCTGATAAAGTCTCACTTACTGTTGCGGACAGTTTAATGTACCAAGCCAAGTCGGCGGGTAAAAATCGTGCTGTAGTTGTTAAAGTTGATCAATGTGCGGATTGATCATTCCAATTAACTTCATTTCGGCCATCTATTATCACTTGGCTCGCCCGAGGACAGTGTTTCAAGAAAAGCCATTCCAAGAAAAGTATGGATGATGTTTTTTGGCAACGAAATGACCTCGATTAATCATGAAATAGTGTGCTGGAATTCGACATTTCATGTCGCTAATGTGAGACTTTGTGCCCAAGTCGCGAAAGAGGGAATAAAGAGTATTGTTGCCGCTAATTGACATACACATTTTGATTTTAACATCGCAATACCTCACTGATCGAATCCGAAGGCTTAGCCTATCAGGCTCGGTGAAATTTCAAGAGGAAAAATCAAAAATTTGCAATTTTCATCGTTTCTTTTCTAAGTGAGATCTACTACCCCAAGATCGCATTGATCTTGTTCAATGCTCGGTTTTTATTGATCCAAATCAATACCCTGAGTTGGGAGTTTTCGTTAAATGCACCACAATATATTGTGTCAGTCGGATAATAAACTGCTCTATATAGTGTGTTTGTGGATAACTCTGTGAGTATGCTAGGGGTAAGGAGAAATGGTGAAACCTATCGTAATCAAACGTGACGGATCGAGAGCCCCGTTCAACCGTGATCGCATTCAATCTGCCGTGGAAAGTGCAGCTGAACATATTGATAAAGAGATCGCTATTTACGCACTCAATGTGGCGTTGGCGGTAGAACTGAAGCTCAAAGATTACGATGAAGTCCATATCGCCGAGATTCAAACCTTAGTAGAGAACGAGCTAATGCAAGGGCCCTATAAAGCATTAGCTCGTTCATACATCGAGTACCGACACGATCGTGATATCGCGCGTGAAAAGCAAAGTGCCTTGACGCAAGAGATTGAAGGCCTTATCGAAGAAAGTAATGCCGATCTGCTCAATGAAAATGCGAATAAAGACGGCAAAGTTATCCCAACGCAGCGTGACTTACTGGCTGGTATTGTGGCGAAACACTACGCTAAAACCCGAATTTTACCGCGTGATATTGTGCAAGCGCATGAAGAGGGTGATATCCACTATCATGACTTGGATTACGCTCCCTTTTTCCCAATGTTTAACTGCATGCTGATTGATTTAAAAGGCATGCTCACTCATGGCTTTAAGATGGGTAATGCGGAAATTGATACGCCAAAATCAATTTCAACCGCCACCGCAGTGACCGCGCAAATTATCGCTCAGGTTGCGAGCCATATTTACGGCGGCACCACCATCAACCGTATCGATGAAGTGCTTGAACCTTATGTGACAGCCAGTTACGACAAACATCTAGAAATAGCAAAAGAGTGGGATATTCATCATCCCGAAGCCTTTGCTATATCCCGTACAGAAAAAGAGTGCTACGACGCATTCCAGTCACTTGAATATGAAGTCAACACTTTGCATACCGCGAATGGGCAAACCCCGTTTGTCACTTTCGGCTTTGGTCTAGGAACCAGTTGGGCCTCTAAATTGATTCAACAGTCAATTTTGAAAAATCGCATTGCTGGTTTAGGCAAAAATCGTAAAACGGCTGTATTCCCTAAATTGGTATTTGCCATCAAAGATGGCTTAAATCATAAAGCGGAAGATCCAAATTATGACATTAAACAACTCGCATTAGAGTGTGCGACCAAACGCATGTACCCGGATATTCTCAACTACGACAAGGTAGTTGAAGTGACGGGTTCATTCAAAACCCCAATGGGTTGCCGCAGCTTCTTAAATACATATGAAGAAGGTGGTGAGCTGATTCACGAAGGGCGGAATAATTTGGGGGTAGTCAGTCTCAATTTACCTCGTATCGCGCTGAAAGCGGGCCGAAATATTGAACAGTTCTACACATTACTCGATAAAAAATTAAAACTGGCTCGCCGTGCTTTAGAAACTCGCATCAGCCGCCTTGAAAAAGTCAAAGCACGCGTCGCGCCTATTTTGTATATGGAAGGGGCATGTGGTGTTCGATTAAAAGCCGATGATTCTATTGCCGATATATTCAAAAATGGCCGAGCATCTATCTCTTTGGGCTACATCGGTGTGCACGAAACCATTACCGCGCTCTATGGCAGTGACACACATGTTTATGATGATAGCGAACTGCGAGATCGCGCGTTAGATATCATTAAATACCTGAAAGGGGCCGTTAACCAATGGGCGGAAGAAACCGGTTACGCGTTCAGTTTGTACGGTACGCCAAGTGAGAACCTCTGCAGCCGTTTCTGCCGTATCGACACCAAAGAATTTGGTGTGATTGAAGGCGTAACGGATAAAGGTTATTACACCAATAGCTTCCATTTGGATGTGCAAAAGAAAGTTAATCCATACGATAAAATTGATTTTGAGATGCCATATCCAGAGGTTTCAAGTGGTGGCTTTATCTGTTATGGAGAGTTTCCGAATATGCAGAAAAACATAGAAGCGCTTGAAAACGTTTGGGATTACAGTTACAGCCGTGTTCCTTATTATGGGACCAATACGCCAATTGATGAGTGCTATGAATGCGGTTTTACTGGCGAATTTGAGTGTACGAGTAAAGGGTTTACCTGTCCTAAATGTGGTAATCACGACTCATCCAAAGTCTCCGTAACCCGCCGGGTGTGTGGCTACCTTGGTAGCCCAGATGCTCGTCCGTTTAACTTCGGTAAACAAGAAGAAGTTAAACGTCGCGTTAAACACTTGTAAGTGATAGTGAGTAACCTGTTGGCATGAATTATCACCAATATCATCCGATTGATGTTGTGAATGGCCCGGGGACGCGTTGTACGCTGTTCGTCTCCGGCTGTGAACATCAGTGCAAAGGATGTTACAACAAAGGGACTTGGTCGCTGCATTCTGGCCACACTTACAATGAGCAACTAGAGCAGCAGATCATCACCGATTTGAACGACACGCGCATCAAGCGCCGAGGATTATCCTTGTCGGGTGGCGATCCCTTACACCCGCAAAACCTTGCTTCTATTTTGCAGTTGGTTAAACGAGTAAAGATTGAATGTGTGGGGAAAGATATCTGGTTATGGACGGGATATACCCTAAACGAACTCAGTGATGCTCAAAGACAAGTCATTGAATATGTTGATGTCTTGATTGATGGAAAATTTGAACAGGATAAAGCCGATCCAAGCTTAGAATGGCGAGGCAGTGCCAATCAAATAATCCATCAATTTAAACTGTAAAAATTATGTATCTAGTGCTAACTTGAAGGTCATTACTTGAATTTCAAAGGGTTGTGACCTTCATGTTTTCACATTTACCAACACCAACACTCGATCCAATACTTTCATTATCGGTTGCATACCGCAACGATCCTCGCAGCGAAAAAGTTGACCTAGGCATTGGCGTTTATCGTAATAGCCAAGGAGAGACGCCGATTATGCGCGCCATTGCCAAAGCGCAAGAGCACGTGATTGCCACACAAACCACTAAATCGTATGTTGGGCTTGCTGGGTGTGAAGAGTTTAACCAAAGCATGGTGAACTTATTATTGTCTGGCACTTCAGTGCTTGATCGTGTGGCTGCGATTCAAACGCCCGGAGCAAGCGGTGCGCTGCGTATGCTCGGTGACTTAATGCACGTAGCACAACCAGAAACGACGGTGTGGATTACTGACCCAAGTTACGTCAATCATAAACCGGTGATGGAAGCGGCGGGTTTAAAAGTGAAATATTATTCTTACTTCTGTCGCGAGACTAAGCAAGTCGATACTGCACGGATGCTTGATGATTTATCGCAAGCAGGGCCAAAAGATGTGGTGCTTATCCATGGTTGCTGCCATAACCCAACTGGCGCGGATATTGATTTCGTCGCATGGCAAGCGATCACCAGTCTTGCGCAGAAAAATGGCTTTATCCCTTTTGTTGATGTTGCCTACCAAGGGTTTGGTGAAGGTCTTGAAGAGGATGTGAAAGGGCTGCGTTTTATGGCAAACAACGTCGAAGAGATGTTGATCACCACCTCTTGTTCAAAGAACTTTGGTCTCTACCGAGAACGAACTGGTGCCGCGATCGTTGTCGGTAAAAACGCACAAGATGTAGCGAATGCAAAAGGTAAATTACTAACGTTAGCCCGTTCGACCTACACTATGCCGCCCGATCATGGTGCTGCACTGGTGAAAACTATTTTAAAAAATCAAGCATTAACCGCGATTTGGAAGCAAGAGTTAAGTGAAATGCAACAGCGTTTGTTAAACCTGCGTCAAACCTTGTGTAATCATTTGAGAAATCAGCACAATACTTCACAATTCGATTTTATCGAAAGTCACAAAGGGATGTTTACTGTGCTAGGCTTTACTCCAGAACAGATGGCTCAGCTACGTGATCAATATGGAATCTATGGGGTAGGTGATGGCCGAATTAACATTGCAGGCTTATCAGAACAACATATTCCGTATGTTGCTCAAGCCATAGTTAATGTCTCTTAAATATTTATCAGTTTGATTAGGTGGGTCAATGAAACAACACTTGAAACTTATTGCTCTTTTAATGTTGAGTACTGGTTTGATGGCATGCAGTACGCTAAACCAAACCTCAACACAACCAGAGCAAAAGCCAAAAGTTGAAGAGCCAAAACAACAAAATACTGAGGCACAAAAACCGGTTGAAAAACCCTCGAAAGAGCCAGTGGTGGTGAAGGCCAAAAAAACCTCTGATGGTAAGCTTATTTTGGGCGAAAAAGAGTGGGTTTATGTGCCGAGTTTGAACGAAAGCTTCAAAGCGCGTATCGATACCGGGGCGGCCACCTCTTCAATTAGTGCCGTGGATGTTGTTGCTTTTGAACGCGATGGAAATGATTGGGTCAAGTTCAGGATTGAACACGATGACATCAAAAGTGATGAGATAAGTTTACCTGTTGAACGCTGGGTTAGAATTCGGCAATCCAGTGCAGAGGGTACACAAAGACGTGCGGTCGTTGTCGCTTGGATTGAAATTGGTGATCTCAAAGAGAGAACCGAATTTACGCTTGCCGATCGTACACATCTGACTTACCCACTGTTACTTGGCCGTAGTTTCTTTAAAGATGTAGCGCTTGTTGATGTGAGCCGAAAGTACGTGCAGGATAAACGTAAATAGAGATACCTCACTTCTTAGCTCAGCCTAACAGCCAGCACTTGTTGCTGGCTTTTTCTTACCTTCAATTCCCTAGTTGTAACAGCAGTCTTCATACATCATTACTTTATTCGATATTTGCTCAATAAAATGATGCGCTGTGTTGAATAATGTTTGAAAACCATTGTGTTAAGTTTGTTAAAAGGACGATGGCGTCTAAAATGAAAACATACCACCTGCATTGGTAAACCTAAAAGGTGTTAACTCAGGATCTGATATACAAAACACTGCTTAAACCCACGCCGAGCAGTGATATGACTGCTAATAAGGAAATTGTCTATGTCTGAGCATCAACAAGCTGAAAGTAAATTTAGATTAGTGACACGCAGCGATTTTGATGGGCTGGTTTGTGCCGTGTTGCTCAAAAAACTCAACCTAATTGACGAGATCGTATTTGTTCACCCAAAGGATATGCAAGATGGGAAGGTGATGATAACTGAGCGTGACATTGTCACTAACCTGCCTTACGTCGCTAATGCTCACTTAATTTTTGATCATCACCTATCGGAAACTATTCGCAATCAAGGTGAAAGGACGAATCATATTATTGATCCAAACGCGCCGTCTGCTGCGCATGTAGTATGGCAATATTATGGCGGACTAGATACGTTTCCCTCTCAGTGGCAAGAGATGCTGATTGCTGTCGACAAAGGTGACTCCGCGCAGTTTACTCGAGATGAAGTGCTTGATTCTGCGGGATGGAATTTACTGAATTTCCTGATGGATGCAAGAACAGGTCTAGGGCGCTTCCATGAATTTCGTATTTCCAATTATCAGTTAATGATGGATCTCATCGACTACTGTGCGAACCACTCCATTGCCGAGATTCTTGCTCTGCCGGACGTTCAAGAGCGTGTTACTTTGTACCGTGAGCATGAAATTCTATCTAAACAGCAGATTCAACGTTGTGCCAAAGTCTATAAAAACCTTGTCATTCTTGATTTGACGGGCGAAGAAATTATTTACGCGGGGAATCGGTTTATCATTTATGCCTTATTTCCCCAGTGTAATATCTCGATTCACAAAATGTGGGGCTTTCAGAAGCAAAATATCGTGTTTGCTACGGGGAAATCTATTTTTGATCGTGGCTCGAAAACCAATGTGGGCGGATTAATGCTCAAATATGGTGGTGGAGGCCATCAAGCGGCTGGAACGTGCCAAATTGCTCTTGAAATGGCCGAGCAGGTAGAAAAAGAGCTGATTAGCCAAATTACCACAGATGGCTAAAGCCGATGAAGCCCTGCATGGCGGGGCTTTTTATCTCATCGCGGCGTTTTCTATACGTTTCGTTCCTAAAACCACAAAGTTACCAATTCTTATTGCGACGCACCACTTACCAGCAATGCCAAGTTGTTTCGTTATAATTGCAGCTTGGGGTTTCGTAAATCTTATTTTTCTCTATACTTACCCAAGTGACTGAATTATTAATAGTTTACACCGATGGAATGTCGCGAAGTTATCAATGGAAGGATTCTAGTATGAGAAAAATTAAGCCTACGCTGTTAGGTGTGACTGTGCTGCTGATAAGTGCTTTGGCGACTGCGGATGTTGTAGAAACCACAACATTATCCGGCGTTGGGCAAGCCAAATATCCCGCCAATTTTTCTCATTTCGATTATGTTAATCCAAGCGCGCCTAAGTACGGAAAAGTAACTTATGGTGAGGTGGGTACTTACGACAATTTTAACCGCTTTGCTTCCCGAGGCGCTCCGGCGGCAGGCAGTGGTGAGCTTTATGATTCACTGATGTTTGCGCCCAGCGACGAAATTGATACCTATTATCCATTGATTGCTTCTAAAGTTCGTTATTCTGATGACTATTCGTGGCTAGAACTAGATATCAACCCGAACGCACGTTTTCAAGACGGTAAACCGATCACCGCGCAAGATGTTGAGTTTACGTTCAACAAGTTCATGACAGAAGGGGTGCCTCAATATCGACTGTTTTACAAAGCGGTTAAATCGGTAACGGCGATCCATCCTTTAACGGTTCGTATTGAGATGTCAGAACCTAATAGAGAAAAGCTTTTTAGTTTGGCTCAATCAACTCAAGTGTTGCCTAAGCACTATTGGCAGGATAAAAACTTAGCAGAACCATTAAATGAACCGCCAGTCGGCAGCGGTCCTTATAAAGTCGTACGTTATCAAACTGGGCAGAGTGTTACTTATGAGTTGCAGGAAAATTATTGGGCTGCCAACTTACCAGTCAGCATTGGGCGACATAATTTCAAGCAGATCCAATACGACTATTACCGCGACGATACCGTAATGCTTGAGGCATTTAAAGCTGGGGAATTTGATATTCGCCAAGAGAGTTCGGCGAAGTTTTGGGCCAGCTCATACACTGGATTGAACTTTGATAAAGGATTCATCAAGAAAGAAGCGATCGCGCATAATAGCCCAGCGTCAACCCAAGGTTTTGTATTTAATATTCAACGAGAAGTGTTTAGTGATCCGAAAGTGCGCGAGGCTTTGACCTATGCGATGGATTTTGAATGGATGAACAAAAATATGTTCTACGATCAATACTCACGAACGCGTAGCTATTTTCAAAACACAGAGTATGAAGCGAAAGGTCTTCCCTCTACTGATGAACTCATTATTCTTACACCACTAAAAGATAAGATCCCAGAACGTGTTTTTACCCAAGAATACCAACCACCAGTGACGGATGGGTCGGGTCGTATTCGTCAACAACTACGAGTCGCTTTTCAATTGCTCAAAGAGGCGGGGTGGGAGCTGAAAGATAAAGTGATGACCCATAAAGAAACGGGTAAAGCGTTTGAGTTTGAGTTATTGATCTACAGTCCGACCACGGAACGCATTGCTATTCCTTTGCAAAAAAATCTAAAACAGCTTGGTATCGAGATGAAGATTCGCTCAGTGGATACCACACAATATCTTAAGCGTTTGCGCGATAGAGATTTTGACATGCTTTCGTCGGCCTATGCGGCGAATCCTTACCCAAGTCCTAACTTGTTGATTATCTGGAATTCAAACTACATCGATTCCACGTACAATCGTGCTGGAGTGGCAGACCCAGTTGTCGACTTCCTCACTGAACAAATTGCCGCCAATCAAGAGCATCCAGAAAAATTATTGCCTTTAGGCCGAGCATTAGATCGCGTTCTACAATGGAATTTTTATCTGATCCCACAGTGGTATCTGAGCCAATATCGTATCGCAACTTGGGACAAATTCGAGCGCCCTAGTGTGATGCCAAAATATGATATTGGTCTTGATACTTGGTGGGTTTCGGAGCAGAAAGCGCAATTGCTACCAGAAAAACGCCGTTAAGAGGATGCAATGACTGCTTATATTTTCCGCCGATTGCTGCTCGTTGTGCCCACGCTGTGGGCGATTATTACCATTAATTTTTTTATCATCCAAATTGCCCCCGGAGGCCCAGTTGAGCAAGCGATTGCACAAATGGAAGGGCATGGTGACGGAATTATGGAGCGATTTACTGGAGGCGGCCAAGAGGTGGATATGTCGCTGTCGGCTAACACTGGAGGATATAAAGGTTCTCGAGGTTTAGACCCCGAGGTAGTCGAAGCGATAAAAAAACAGTTTGGTTTCGATAAGCCACTTCATGTCCGTTATTTTGAAATGCTAAAAAATTACGCAACCTTTAATTTTGGTGACAGCTTATTCAAAGGGGGCAATGTTATTGATTTGATCACTGAGCGTTTGCCCGTTTCGATCTCTTTAGGGCTATGGAGTACGCTGATCATCTACCTTATCTCCATTCCTCTCGGAATTTTAAAAGCCATTCACCATGGTTCAAGGTTTGATGTATGGTCAAGCGCGGTGGTCATTATAGGTTACGCCATTCCTGGCTTCTTATTTGCGATCATTTTGATCATTATTTTTGCCAGCGGAAATTATTTCAGTTGGTTCCCACTGCGTGGTTTAGTATCAAATAATTTTGCTGATCTGACTTGGTATCAACAAATTGGCGACTATTTTTGGCATTTGGCTTTGCCCATCTTTGCAATGGTGATCGGTGGGTTTGCCACTTTGAGTATGCTAACGAAAAACTCATTTCTTGATGAGATCAACAAACAGTATGTGGTGACGGCTCGAGCAAAAGGACTGGATGAAGGACGTATTCTTTATCAGCATGTTTTTCGTAATGCGATGCTGATTATTATTGCCGGTTTTCCGAGTGCTTTTATCAGCATATTTTTCACCGGTTCGATGCTGATTGAAGTGATGTTTTCACTGGAAGGTATAGGGCTACTTGGTTTTGAATCGACTATTCAACGGGATTATCCTGTAGTGTTTAGTTCTTTATACATCATGACGTTACTTGGATTAGTCCTCAGCATCATTTCCGATTTGACCTATATTTGGGTTGATCCTCGAATCGACTTTGAGGCTCGTTCATGATGGTAAAAAAAAGGCTGTCCAACCCATTAAACGTATTGCGCTGGCACGGTTTTAAGTCCAATCGGCGCGGTTTTTATTCACTATGGTTGTTTACGCTTTTATTTGTGGTGAGCCTATTTGCTGAGCTGATTGCAAATGATAAACCCCTTTTGGTTGAGTACGATCAGCAGTGGTTTTTCCCCACCTTTCAACAATATGCAGAAACTCGTTTTGGTGGTGAGTTTGAAACCGAAGCGGATTATACCGATCCTTACGTCATCGATCTGATTGAACAAAAAGGCTTTATTGTTTGGCCATTGATCCCATTTAGTTACGACACCATCAACTTTAATATCAATAATGCAGTGCCGTCAGCGCCGGATTCAGTGAACTGGCTTGGTACTGATGATAAAGGGCGCGATGTGCTGGCTCGTATTATTTACGGGTTTCGTATTTCGGTTTTGTTTGGCTTTGTATTAACACTCGTCTCGTCAGTGATAGGCGTTATCGTTGGTGCCACTCAAGGTTATTATGGCGGTTGGCTTGATTTACTTGGGCAACGTTTTATTGAAGTTTGGTCAGGGATGCCAACGCTTTTTCTGCTGATCATTTTATCGAGTTTCGTCGAACCGAATTTTTGGTGGTTGCTTGGTATTATGGTGCTTTTTAGTTGGATGAGTTTAGTGGGCGTGGTGAGAGCGGAGTTTTTACGCTGTCGTAATTTTGATTATGTGCGGGCTGCGCAAGCGATGGGGGTGAGTGATCGCCGCATTATGCTTCGCCACATGCTACCTAACGCGATGGTGGCTTCTTTAACCATGATGCCCTTTATTCTTTCAGGTTCAGTTACGACTTTAACATCCTTAGATTTTCTCGGTTTTGGCTTGCCAGTCGGCTCTCCCTCTTTGGGCGAATTATTGGCGCAAGGGAAAGCCAATTTACAAGCTCCATGGTTAGGTATTTCAGCATTTGTGGTGCTCTCGTTAATGCTGACATTATTGGTCTTTATCGGCGAAGCGGTACGCGATGCCTTTGACCCGCATTCGACAGGGAGAAGATGATGAGTAAAACCGTACTCTCTATCCAAAATCTTTCGGTCGGGTTTGGTCAAAAAGACAATCTTGAACCTGTGATTAAAGCGGTGTCACTTTCTCTCTCTGCAGGGGAAACTTTAGCGCTGGTGGGGGAAAGTGGTTCTGGTAAATCAGTGACGGCGAATGCCATTTTGAAGTTGTTACCGAAAAGTGCTGCCCACTATTTGCAAGGGGAGATCTTTTTTGATGGTATCAACACGTTGAACTGTAGCGAGAGGCAATTAAGAGGTATACGAGGCGGGAGGATTGGCATGATTTTCCAAGAGCCAATGGTCTCACTCAACCCCTTACACAAAATCGGTAAACAGTTGATCGAAGTTGTGGAAATTCACCGAGGACTAAGAAGCAGCAAAGCACGTCAGTTGGCCATTGCATGGTTAGAAAAAGTGGGTATTCGATCGCCAGAAATTAAGATTAATGCTTATCCACATGAACTTTCTGGGGGAGAACGCCAGCGCGTCATGATCGCGATGGCTTTGATCAATGAGCCTGAATTACTGATTGCTGATGAGCCGACCACTGCGCTTGACGTTTCTGTTCAGGCGCAAATATTAGATCTACTTAAAAACCTGCAACAAGAACTGGGTATGGCCATGTTGTTCATTACTCATGATCTCAGTATTGTTAAGCGTATCGCTGATCGCGTTGCAGTGATGCAAAATGGGCAAGTGATCGAGGTTAATGATGCCAAAACGCTGTTCTCATCACCCTCTCACTCTTATACCAAAAAATTGATTGAATCCGATCCTCGAGGTTTGCCCGTTGACGTAAACCCTGACAACCCAATTCTAGTGCAGCTTCAGCATCTCAAAGTCTGGTTTCCCATCACTGGCGGCTTATTCAAGCGCACGGTCTCGCATATTAAAGCTGTCACCGACATGCAGTTTAAGCTTAAAAGAGGACATTCATTAGGAATTGTTGGCGAGAGCGGTTCGGGTAAATCGACCACTGGTATGGCGATACTAAAATTAGTTCATTCGGAAGGCTCGATTTGTTACGACAATAATGAGCTGCAAGGGTTAGATAGGAAAGCTATGCTACCTTATCGCAGCAAGATGCAAGTCGTTTTTCAAGATCCATTTTCAGCACTGAATCCGAGAATGTCGGTGGCGCAGATTATTGGTGAAGGGTTAGAGGTTCATAGCCGTTATGATCGACAAACTGTTGAACGAATGATTTGTGATGTGATGCGAGAAGTTGAACTCGACCCGGCCACTCGCTACCGTTATCCCAATGAGTTTTCTGGTGGGCAACGACAACGTATCGCGATTGCTCGGGCATTGGTTCTTAAACCTGAGTTCATTTTACTTGATGAACCAACTTCTTCTTTAGATCGTACGATTCAAGCGCAAGTGTTGGATCTGCTTAAATCGCTGCAACAAAAATATGGGTTAACGTACTTGTTCATTAGCCATGATTTACATGTGGTGAAATCATTATGCCATTACACTATGGTGATGAAACAGGGTGAAGTCGTTGAGCAAGGGGAAACGCAACAGCTGTTTCTCAATCCTCAGCACCCTTATACCCAAGAGCTTATTTCCTTTTCTTATTAAACATCACGCTATGTCATACAGTTAAATAACGTGATGTTGTCGCTAGGAAAACAGTGAGTGAATATTGAAAGTAGCGGTAAGTTGGGGCGCTATCGCGAATGTAAAGAATATCGTTATTAAATGGCCATCTTAATGGCTGGTACTATCGCTTCCGGCATGGCTAAAAAATAGCCTTGAAACATATCAATATCGAGTTTTTGCATTGCTTCGAGTTGCGCTTGGGTTTCGATGCCTTCTACAACGGTATTGGAACCATTCTGTTTCGCAAGGGTAATGCCATCCATAAGTGGGTCACAATCACCTTGCATATATTTGAGTAATAAGCTTCGATCAAATTTGATGATATCAGGCGTCACCAAATTAACCCGTTGTGGTGTTGAGGCTTGAGTACCAAAATCATCAATGGCAATTTTAAAACCATTTGCAGCCAGACTTTGCGTTGCGCATTGCAGCTTGCTTTCATTTTCTGAATCGATTTCAATCAATTCCATGACCAGTTGATTATGTTCTATATGCAGTTCTTTGAGGCGATCGCATAGCAATGCTTTGTTGATGTCGCTGATGGCAAACAATTCACCCGCGACAGGCAATAAGTTTAGAAATAATTGGCATTGACGATATTCGGAAAGGGCATAGTTTCGGATGTGGATAACTCGGCTGAGTCTTTCTACGTTAAGTTTGTCGATGGGATTAATAGTGTCGGAATGGAAAAAACAATCGGGGCGAATGGTCGTGCTGCCATGGGCGGTGATTCTCACTAGGGCTTCAACGCCCACAATGCGGTTATCCCGCGAGAATATCGGCTGGAAAACGCTTCGCAGCACAAGATGTTGGTAATGAGCAATAAACTGGCCATCGGAATCCAGAGACATGCATTTTGAAAACTGAGTTTTGTTAGTTAAAAGCATACAATTTTCGACATCCTAATCATTAATTTTTGCTTGAAGCATCCGAGCGCCAATATGCCATGCCATATTATTGACTCACCTTGACCTTTGTCAATTGTACCTTTGGCTAAGATGAAAATTTGTGGGTTGTCAAAACAGCGTCACAAATATTGAATTATTTAGTGAATGTGATGTGGCAGGTTCAATTGATTGAGTGTGTGCTAAATCAGAAGACAAGAGGGTAATATAAAATCTAGAACTTGGAAGAAAATGAGGGCGGTTTGTTTACGTTACGCCCATTGTAATACGGCATATAATTGAATGTACTTTCGGACTAGTTGCTGGTTTTTAGAGCGTTTTAAAGGATGGCTAAATTTAATATAACAAGGGCTAATTTGAAAACGGTTCTCTAAAGATTGAGTTAGCAATGAGTCACTTTCATACAGCGTGATACCTTGTGCGAGGTATTGATCTATTTCATCGGGTAATTGCCCTGTCCACCAATGAAGTAACTCGCGACTTTTTTGGCTACGACTGATCCAGTGATCGGTCAGTAATAACAATAAATCATTCGGTTGAATCGCGTAAGCGTACTCATATTTCCACTGCGCAATGTCTTGCATCAACTTTTCTCGACAGGTTTTACCAGCACTGACCATATGGTGAGTCAGGATCCATACTGTTCCTGCATCACTGCTCACTCGGTAATGGTGTGGCATGTCTCGCTGAGGGATTGATTCAATAACAGAATAGTGGCATGGGTGCCCAAATTCACTGAGTGTACGAGCCAACCTGCGAGCAAAAGCCAGTCCTAAGTGATGTTCACTCATTCCTTGGTTGTGTATGGTGGGGTAGTGCTTTTCACAAAGTTTTAGACAGTCAGCTTGAAATTCGTTGACGCTTTGCGTGAGTATGTCCAGTAGCAACTCGTTGTTCTCCTTTAATAAAGCCAAGCAAGATTACCACAGTTATCAACAAGCACGAGCAGCAAATGGCGAGTTCTTGATCTTTCACACTATTCTTCTAATACGAGCATTCTACAGGTGTTAAACCCTTATGATTTGAAGCTACCGTTGTTTCAAGTTGTTTGAGCCTAAGTCGTGGTTATCTATATCCACAATAAGTTCCTTCAGTTTTTTCGAATAACTCAATCAGTACTAAAGTATGTCCACAATGTAAAGTATGGTAAATACTGTGTTAATAATTTAGGCTAGAATATAGATTCAATTCACTTTGTTGCTGTTTCACTTGCTGGTTTAGAAAATTTATGACAACTGAAGTTAAAAATTACAACTTAGTCACGCGTCTTATCCATTGGTTATCCGCACTCGTTATCATCGGTATGTTTGGTGCTGGGATCTGGATGGTTGAGTTAACCTATTACAGTCAATGGTATAACACCGCGCCACATTGGCATAAATCTGTCGGTTTGTTGCTGCTCGTGGTCACCCTGTTCCGCATACTATGGAAGTTGGTGAGTGTCTCTCCTGCCATTGGTGGTGGCCACTATGAGCGCATTGCGGCTAAAGCGGCGCACGGATTAATGTATTTATTATTGATAACGCTGTTTGTATCAGGCTATTTGATCTCAACAGAAGATGGCCGAGGGATTGATGTTTTCAATTGGTTTACTGTACCAAGTATGGGCTTGTTGTTTGAAGGACAAGCCGATCTCTCTGGTACGGTTCACTTTTACGCAGCTTGGACGCTGATTATTTTAGCAGGCGTGCACGCTGTTGCCGCACTCAAGCACCATTTTATTGATAAAGACGATACGCTACGAAAAATGATAGGAGCTTCTAAATGAAGAAAACGTTACTTGCTACTGGATTGGCTTTCGCAACACTCATGCCGCTAGGTGCAAACGCTGCTGACTATGTTATAGATACCAAAGGTGCGCATGCTTCAATTAACTTTAAAGTCAGCCATCTTGGTTATAGCTTTACCAAGGGCCGCTTTAACAAGTTTGATGGTGAGTTTTCCTACGATCCTAACGACCTTGCAAGCTCAAAAGTGAAAGTTAATGTGGATACTCGCAGCCTGGACAGTAACCATGCTGAACGTGATAAACATATTCGTAGTGCTGATTTCATTGATGCATCAAAATATTCACAAGCCACGTTTACCAGTACTCAAGTGGTTGATAAAGGGAATGGTAAACTAGAAGTGCTCGGTGATCTTACTCTGCATGGTCAAACCAAACCCATTACTATTGATGCAGAATTTATTGGTGCAGGTAAAGACCCATGGGGTGGCCAACGCGCTGGTTTTTCGGGGACAACACGTATCGAACTCGCGGATTTCAATATTGCAGTAATGGGCGCTTCAAGCTATGTCGATATGGAACTCTATGTTGAAGGAATACAAAAGTAATCCACATCTTGCTATGCTTTAAGCAAACATGAATAAAAGGGTCTAACTCTAGACCCTTTTCACTAACTCTCGCTATATTTTATCTCTATACATTGGCTAACTGACAGATTTCTGAGTCTGGAATTCGGCGACCGCGTTGTCCATGTCGTTTGCTTGCTTGGAAACGATATCGACTTCAATCAAACACTGTTTGGCTGAGTGCATATTATTATCAGAGATAGAGTTAAGTTCGGTGATCGATTCACTGACTTGGTTCATCACAATGCCTTGTTCTTCAATTGCAGAGGCGATTCGCTCAGAGTTACTTTGTATCATTTCCATGTCAGAGAGAATCTGACGTAAACTATTATCCAGTTCTCCTGAAGCCGTTAGCGTCGCATGGCCTTGAGTGTTGCATTGTGCAATATCAGTGACAACGGTGCTCATTTGGCTTTGAATTGCAGAAACGACATTGGTGATCTCTTCCGTTGACTGATGCGTGCGGCTGGCAAGTGCGCGGACTTCATCGGCGACCACAGCAAAGCCTCTTCCTTGTTCTCCGGCTCGCGCGGCTTCAATCGCGGCATTTAATGCCAGTAAATTGGTCTGCTCTGCGATACCTTGAATGATGTTAACAGCACCGCCAATTTGTTCGACATGCTTGTTCAATGAGGCGATGGAGATTTGACTTTTTTCCAATGTTCGTGAGAGTTCATCGACATTTTTTACAGTTGATTCCACCACCAAACGCCCTTGCTGAGCATTGTGCGCGGCTTTGTGTACACCTTCTACCGCTACACTAGTACTTTCTGAAATTTCGCTGATGGTGGACACCATTTCTTGAACGGCCGTTGCCATTGTCGTGGTGTGGTCAGCCTGAACGTGAAACTGTTCAATCACATCTTCTAATTCGTTATGCATACTTGATGTACTGTTCGATAGCTGGTGAGACTTTGTTTGAGAGCCAGCGATAAGAGTTTCGAACTTATCGAGTAAGGTATTAAAATAAGTTGCGATCGATACCAGCTCGTTGCGGCCAGTCAGTTCAACACGCAAACTGATGTTGTTGCTGTTTGAAATCATTTGCATCACTGATAACAACTTACTCACTTGCACGTTAATGGAGCGCGCTATTTGGAGAATAAATCCAAGGATTAGCACGATCACTAACGCACTGAGCCCTTGTTTCACATAGTTAAGTTCTTGCTCAATACTTGTAATCTCTTTATTTAACACTTCAGAAAAGGTAACAAACTGTTGTTCAACATTATGAGAAAGATTACGTACTTCACCAAGTAGCCCTTGATTATATTTCAAACCAATCACTTTTTTCTGATCGACAAGCTGTTGGGCGGCCTGTGCTAATGCCGGAAAACGGTTGGTCACTGTGCTGTTTTGCAGCTCTCCAACCTGCACGCTTTGATCAAACGCCATTAGCTCTAAAAGTAATGCATCATCAGCATTAGGTTTTATGGTTTCCAATGCTTGTAAATAAGTGGCTAAAAGGCCGGATTTTTCATTTAATCCGTATAGGCTATAAGCCTGCACCAATTTTTCAAAACCTTGTTTATAAGCCAAAAGATCTTGTCGGAGTTGGCTACTAGAGGGGAGATCTCGATCTAACAGGATGAGGGAAAGTTGCTGTTCCAGATCTAAAAAAAGAGTGCTGTTTTTTTTAAAGGTTTCAAGGTATTTCACGTCGCTTCGCAGAAGAAAATCTTTCTCATTGCGCCGCAAATTGAGCAGTCTAATTTCAAGTTTATCGACTAAGTTAATGGCTTGATTGAGCGTTTCGGTGGTTTGGGAAAAATGTGTGGTAGTGGCTAACATTACCAGAACCCCGATAACCGCAATAGCACCCAGTGAATATAATTTTTGTTTGATACTCATGAGATTATACACCTAAGTAAAATGACAATAATTGATGAAAATGTAATTATTAGTATGTTTAATTAGAATGTTAGGATTAAATGAAGCGTATATCAATGAACGCAAAAATATAAATTACATTCACTATCGTGACACAATATTGGAACTTTTATTTTGTTGATTCCCATAGAATTTGTTAGAGGCGCTCTGTAAACATGATTGAATTAGAAAATTACCAAGGACTTATTTTTGATATGGATGGTACGTTGCTTGACACCATGCCAGCGCATTTAGAGGCTTGGTCAAAAACAGCGCAACATTTTCGTTTCCCATTCTCAGAACAGTGGTTGCACAGTTTAGGTGGCATGCCTAGCGCTAAAATCGTTTCACAAATCAATAAGCTGCACGATCTCAAATTGGTGCCAGAGCTGGTCGCTCAATTTAAAATGGCGGCATTTTCTTCTATCGAAAATAGTGGTGAGGTAATTTCTTGTACTCATGAAGTTGTTGAGCAGTTTTATGGTAAAAAGAAGCTTGCGGTTGGGACTGGAAGCCAAAGGCAAAGTGCACTCGCATTGCTTAAAAAGTCTGGGCTATTAAATCGCTTTGATGCTGTAGTAACGGCGTCTGATGTTGAAAACCATAAACCGAATCCAGATACATTTTTGCGTGCAGCCTTTTTATTAGATCTCGAACCTAAGCATTGTGTGGTGTTTGAAGATACTCATTTGGGTAAACAAGCCGCTCACGCTGGAGGAATGGATTGTGTGATGGTAGAGGAAGGAAAACTGGTGTTTTATCCAGTCCCTTCTCAAGAATAGAGCCGCGTAATGCGGCTCAACACCGCTTTACTGGATTTCAATTAATTCCACATCAAAAATCAGTACGGATGCAGGTGGGATAGGGCCGCTGCCACTTTTGCCATAACCTAAATTACTGGGTATGAACAGGCGCATTTTTTGTCCTTCCACCATCAGTTGTAGACCTTCCTGCCAGCCTTGAATCACCTGCTTCAAACCAAACACAATCGGGTCGTTACGTTCAACTGAGCTATCAAACACCGAACCGTCAAGTAAAGTACCGTGATAATGCACTTTTACACGACTGTTGGCTTTCGGATGAATGGTGCCAGTACCTTGTTGGAGTACGAGATATTGCAGGCCACTTTCGGTTGTTATCACGCCATCTTGCTGAGTATTTTCAGCCAAAAACG
>NZ_CAWPDB010000122.1:0-31745 GCF_963886625.1 Vibrio sp. V23_P3S9T160 | reverse complement strand
TCTCTGAAGATTAAAATATTTTCATAAGTACCGATTTGAGTTGTGATCTCAATTTGGCTATTTGGGTAGGAATCAAAATAATAAATTGCGTTACGAATCAAGTTGAAAATAACAAAGTTGAATAAGGTTTCATTAAGTTTTGCTACGAAGTCATCTTGTTGTGGTAAGTGAATTCGCTCAATTACTTTCTCGTTCTCAAAGCCATATTGACTGACCGCCTGATCAGCGGCTTTGTGGATCGACGTCATCGTAATCGGTTCGTGTTCAGGTGAACTATCGCTGACCTCGCGCAAGATAATATCAATCAACTGCCGCCCACGTTGAATAGCCGCTTGGCCGTTCTCAATATCCTGTTTAATTTGTTGTGCGGGCGCTTGACTATCAATATGTTGCTTTAAAATTTCAAAATGTAATTGTACTTGAGCGAGCGGGTTACGCATTTCATGCGCAATTGAATTCGCTAATGCGCGACTTTGGCAGACACGTCTATCCGCTTCAATAATACTTTGTATTCGGGTTAGCAAGGTTTGAAGTGCAGCGATTTCTTCATTAGAAAACATCTGATTATTGATTTTGTGTGGTGAGATTAATAAATGTGTGACCAATTTGCTGTGGCCAAACAGTGGCATAACCAACGCAGTATTGTTTGAGCTCATTTTGTCATAAAGAGCTTTGATCGAGTTTTTTGCCGCGGTTTTGTTGTCTAATTTTTCAAACAATTCATCAAACACTAGTGCGGTTTGTTTGGATGAAAGGTAACGTTCGTAGACGGTTTCGTTATAGTTACTATTAACGAACTGCAGCTTATCATCGGCGATGTATAATAACTGGCCTAAACGGCGCATCGCATCATCAATTGACCGCTTGAAATCGTCTTCCAAAGCGAGAATTTGCTCTACAGGAGTCTGCTGATTGCCGTAAATGAGTAACGAGGCGTAACGGCTCAAGCGTTTGTAGAGTGGATTCCAAGTAATACCAATAAGCGCACAGAGTGGTATTGCAATCAGCCATTGGTTGCTGTCGGTGAGAGGGATGAAGATTGCGCCGAGCGGTATGAATAAAACCCCACATACTAACGCAGTATTGAGACACAGGTAAGCAAGGTATTTCACACTGTAGAAGCGTGAAGTGATAAGAGCATAGCCGACAAACATCATTTCGCTGATGGAGAGTGCCGGAGGCAGCCAAGTGAGTGAAAAGTTTTGAAGGAAAAAAGGCATTGCGACTTGCATTACGAGTGTTGAAAGCATGAATACCAAGATTCCTGCAATCATATAATTGGTTTTAGTCAATATTAGTTTACTGCTGTTGGCTCGTAAGGCGACTATGTTGGCTAAAGTAAGAGCAAGAAAGCTCATTAGTCCAATAAAAAAATACTTTGTATGAGGACCAAATTCGATAACGAACTGACTGGGACCCGTAATCTCGACATGTTTTATGGTCAAATCAGGAAGGAAATTAATATAAAGGGAATAAAACGTCAGGATAATAAAGAATGTTTGTTGCCATAAGCGTACCTTATTTTTGAGCTGATCGGGTAATAGTCGGTAAGAAAAGTAACATGCAAAGGCAAACGCAGAAAAAGAAGCGAGGTTGGCAAGTTTGGCCATAAATACGGCCACTGAAGCTCCAAGAATAGGCAATAAATCAGTATGAAAGTAGGCATTACTGCTGATCCACGCAACGATACATATCGAATATGCTATGTAGGGTAGGTGATGTGTCCCCCAGATCACTTCATTTTTTTGTTTAAGACGATAGCAATAGTAGGTTAGCCAGACTAGTACCATAGCTACCGCTGTGATAAGCGTTATTGCTTTAGGATAGAGAATTGGCTCTAAGCTGAAATTAAGCATACTCTTCCTTTTTGATTAAATCGTACTTTCTGCTTTGAGAAACCGCATATTTATAGTCACGAAAATCGGCATTACTGAAGACGCGGTTCATTGATTCGAAATTCCAGAAACCACGATAAGTCTTTATTCCGTCGTTATTCAGATCGCAATATCCAAAATGGAAGTACGCTTTCGGGTCAATAGCTTGATAAAAACTGAGCATGAAGGGTTGTTCGATAATGGTGAAACCGATTTTATATCCTACCTGATGCATTACGTGCATGAATTTTTTTTGAGCAAGGTAGAGAAAATAGAGCTTTTGTTGAGCGTTGCCACTGACGGTTAAACGCAGTACTTCACAGACCGCTCGCGTATCAGCCAATTGTAGCTGGAATTGATGATCGAATTCTGGGAGAGAGTCGCATTTCGACAATGCTGGTTTGAAAAGCTGTAATTCCATCAAAACATCGTAACTATGATCGGGTAAACAGAATTGCCACTGTTCGTTACTGAATTGCTGTGCGTAACTAAGCCAAGTCTGATTTACTGACCAATTTTGTACCAACATTGAAGCGACCAGTGTGGGAGATGCTTCGTTATTAGGATGCTTGAGTAAAACAAAGTGCTTCCCTTTTTGTGATAAGGACAATAAAGGCAGCATCTCGTACCACTTTTCGCCTTTAATAAATAGCTCAAGATTGCTCAAGGTGATCGCATCTTTGATGGGCATTTTTTGCGGGTGACTGGGCGTTGTGACCCAAAGTTCAGAATCCTCTATCTGGTCGATCAAAAAACCACGGTAGGCACAGTCTTTAAGTGGCAGTTCGATACGAGGAGGAGCATCCGCTTCGATAGGGGATAGTGTTTTTATAGCCGCAATTTCGCATTCACACCAGAAATCTAGCCAATGCGAATAGCACTCGCTGACGGCTTGTTCAAGATGTGCTATCTCTTCACCTAACGTATTCGGATAGCGCCGGATGAGCTCTCGGTAGTTCATCAATTCAAACAGTACTGAGAAGCTTTTATTGTGATGTTCAGGAAATAGGTTGAGTAATTGGTTTTTGCGGTGATCTGTAACGGCGCGGAAAAGATCAGCCCGTTGATGTGGTTGATAAGTATTGATGACGAACTCTACCAGAGCCCGCTGTTTTTTTTCAATAGGCAGACTGCTTGTCAGCCGTGAGCCTAAAGATGATATTATTTTCATAGAGTTAACCTAGCCTAGGTTTATTTAATTATTTTTTATTAGTTTTATTAGATAGGCTCCAGTAAATGAGACTTTGATTTAGGAGAGTAGTTGGCATCACGTTACTTAGTACCAGTAACCGCGATTTTATTTGTACCTAACATCCTAAGTACCAGTTGCATATCCGCAGCAAGTTTACTACTTGCACTTACCCTCCACAACAGAGTTTTATAATAAAAGCCTTCCGAAGAAGGCTTTATCTATATGGTTAATTTATCAATTATTATCGTATCAATAGCATAGGTACGCTTGATTCGGCTAAGAGCCGAGTGGTGTTACTGCCAACAAAAAACTGACGAAGTTTAGAGTGTCCAAACGCGCCCATGACGATCATGCCAAGTTGGTTTTGTTGTTGGTGCTGAAGAATCGCCTTATGAACTTCGCCAGATAAGCACGCTTCCACAACGTGAATGCCGTGTTCACACAATTTTTCGGCGGCAGCTTTAAATGCGATCGCTTTATCGTGGTTATCTTCCACCATCACCAAATGGCACTCTAGCCCTTTTAGCAGCGGTGTTTTAATCGCTTTATCCACTAATTTCTGGCTAATTTCACTGCCATCAAAGGCTAATAGATAGCTTTGTGGTGGCGTAAAATCACCCGTTGCCACTAAGGTGTGCGACTTCATTGTACGCACGATACTCTCTAATTGAGATCCAACAGCCATGGCGTCGTTTTGATGCACTTCACCTGATTTACCGACCACCAATACACGAATTTCGTTTTCAAGATCAAGCAAAGTCTCCAGCAGGTTGCCGTGCTTTTGCAGTTTATGCACATCTTGTAAACCTTGTTCATGAGCTTTAGTTTCTAGCTCATTGAGTAACGCTTTACCGTACCTTAAGGCCAGTTTAGAACGCTTTTCGTCTAGTTCAATAAGCTCTTTCAATAGTTGCTCTCGGCTGCCTAAACCGATGTTACCAGACAGTTCACTTTCGGTTTGATTGGCCGCCTTATCAAGTACGTGCAATAAGGTTAACGGTGCGTGTAAGCTTTTGGCGGCCCACACGCTTAAATTGGCGACCGACTGTGAATAAATCGATCCATCGATGCAAGCAATAATATTGGTCATAATCTGTTCCTTAATGTCCGCCCATCAGCTTTTCAACTTCTTCTGGCTTACCATGCACGCCGAATTTATCGACAATCGTTGCTGTTGCTTCATTCATACCGATGATGTTTACATCGGTCCCTTCGCGTCGGAATTTGATAACAGCACGATCTAGCGAAGAAACCGAAGTAATATCCCAAAAGTGCGCTGCAGAGAGGTCGATAGTGACACGCTCTAAGACCTCTTTGAAGTCAAACGCGTTCATAAATTGATCTGATGAGGCAAAAAAGACTTGCCCAACAACACGATAGGTACGCTCTTCTCCATTTTCAGAGAGTTCACTTTTAACCACCATGAAGCGGCCAATTTTGTTCGCAAAGAAGAGAGAAGCAAGCAGCACACCGACACCGACACCGATCGCTAAGTTATGGGTTGCAACCACAACCACAACGGTCGCGATCATTACGATGCTGGTAGAAAGTGGGTGAGTTTTGAGATCCTTTACCGAACTCCAAGAGAAGGTCCCAATGGAAACCATGATCATTACCGCGACTAAAGCCGCCATCGGGATGAGCTTGAGCCAATCACTTAAAAACACCACCATGATGATCAGTAGAATACCGGCGCAAAAAGTAGAGAGCCTGCCGCGTCCGCCGGATTTAATGTTGATGATCGATTGACCAATCATCGCACAACCAGCCATGCCGCCAAGAAAGCCGGTGGCAATGTTGGCAATACCTTGGCCTTTACATTCACGATTTTTATCACTGCTGGTATCGGTTAAATCGTCAACAATGGTTGCTGTCATCATTGATTCTAATAAACCGACAACGGCCAATCCGGCTGAATAAGGAAATATTATCCATAAGGTTTCAAGGTTGAGCGGAACATCTGGCCATAAAAATATCGGTAAAGTATCTGGTAATTCACCCATATCGCCCACAGTGCGAATATCAATGCCAAAGCTGATAGCAATCAGAGTTAAGGCGATAATGCACACTAATGGCGAAGGTAGCAATTTGCCAACCACAGGAACGTAGGGGAATAGGTAGATAATCGCCAGCCCACCGAGTGTCATGGCATAAACGTGCCATGTTACATTGGTCAGCTCTGGTAATTGCGCCATAAAAATCAGAATCGCCAGCGCGTTAACAAACCCCGTCACGACCGAACGTGATACAAAACGCATCAAATCGCCCAGTTTGAGGTAACCGGCCAGTATTTGTAGAACCCCGGTCAAAACAGTGGCTGCCAGTAGATATTGCAAGCCATGCTCTTTGACTAAAGTGACCATCAACAGCGCCATTGCTCCAGTGGCTGCTGAGATCATGCCGGGGCGTCCACCGACAATTGAAATGATCACGGCAATACTGAATGAAGCGTAAAGGCCGATTTTAGGGTCTACACCTGCGATGATAGAAAAGGCTATTGCCTCAGGAACTAATGCTAACGCAACGACAGTGCCAGCTAGAACATCCCCTCGCACATTGGAAAACCAATCGCGCTTAATATTTTGTAGCATACTTAATCTCTAAAAAATGAAATAAAAAGGTGAGTTGTGAGAGGTAAAGATCAATCTAGGGCGGCGTAAGCAGCATTCGCAACATCTCTTGGTTGATTTTGAAAATGTGATCCTAATCATTGATGTGGTGTAGGTCAACCAAACGATCACTATTTGTATTGCAGTCGTCGATTCCTCCCGTTATCACGGTGTTTTTCAAGCGCTGCCGGTCGTACGCGAGGATAGTTCTGGTGTTTGACTTTTATTTTTTTGCTCCTTACACTTGAACACATTCGATATTCCATATGTATTGTTTATGTGCCGCAGTTTATCTTTTTATAAATCCTTGTCTGAAGAGACGAGGCTTAAATCCTTGCTGTTGATGAAGCACAAAGGGCAGTTGTGTGTGTGTGATTTAATGAATGCGTTGCAATTAAGTCAGCCTAAGGTGTCACGTCATTTAGCTGAACTGAGAAAAAATGAATTAGTGATTGATGAGCGGCGCGGCAAGTGGGTGTACTACCAAATTAATCCTGAGCTGGAAAGTTGGATGGTGCAGATATTGGACATCACGCTGAGCCACAATGCTGCATTGATTGCGCAAGAGCTAACGCGCATTGCTCACCCATCTTGCCAAAGTGAATGAAATTTTAGCGTTGCTATTTCGCCATGGCTGTAAGTATAAAGTTGTGCGCGGCTCCCTTTTAGACTTACCGAGAGATGTGATGTATGAGTGAATTACCTGTCTGCGCAGAAGCCTCTGCAGCCGAAAAAATGAGTTTTCTCGATCGTTATTTAACCTTGTGGATTTTCCTTGCGATGGGGTTAGGGGTAGCGATCGGTGTCTTCTTTCCGCAAGTAGCGCAATGGAATGAAAATATGTCGGTCGGTTCGACCAATATTCCGCTGGCGATCGGTTTGATTTTGATGATGTATCCACCGCTGGCAAAAGTGAATTACAGCCTGCTAGGTGAAGTGGCTCGTGATAAACGCGCCATCACACTCTCTTTAGTGATGAACTGGATTGTCGGGCCTATTTTAATGTTTGCATTGGCGATCATTTTCTTACGTGATTACCCGGGTTATATGGTCGGACTGATCTTAATTGGTCTGGCGCGTTGCATCGCAATGGTGCTGGTATGGAATGATATTAGTGGCGGTAATAAAGAGTACGGCGCAGCGCTGGTGGCGCTCAACAGTGCATTTCAAATTGTCACTTACAGTTTTATGGCGTGGCTATTTATTACTGTTTTGCCGCCATATTTTGGGCTAGAGAGTTTTGTGGTTGATATTACCATTCTCGATATCGCCGAAAGTGTGCTGATTTATCTCGGTATCCCATTTTTAGCTGGCTTTTTGAGCCGCAAATGGTTGGTGGCCGCGAAAGGTGAGCAATGGTACAACGAGGTATTTATTCCGCGTATTTCACCGATTACGCTGGTGGCACTACTAGCGACGATAGTTTTGATGTTTAGCCTGAAAGGCGAGATGATCATTGAACTGCCGATGGACGTGATACGCGTTGCGATACCTTTGGTGATTTACTTCTTAGTGATGTTTTTTGTCAGCTTTTTCATTGGTAAAAAGCTGGGTATTCCTTACGATCAAAATGCCTCGATTGCCTTTACCTCATCAGGTAACAACTTTGAACTGGCGATTGCTGTCTCCATTGCCGTGTTCGGTTTAAATTCCGATCAAGCCTTCGCCGGTGTGATTGGACCCTTGGTTGAAGTGCCTGTTTTAATTGCTTTGGTTAACGTCGCGCTGCGAATGAAAAAGAAATACTATGCCATTCATCCTAGTGATAAACCGCATAATGCTTAAGGTGGAATGGGGGCGTAACGGATTTAAACTCCGGATTGATTTTCCTAAAAAATCAAAGGCTGCGAATTTGCAGCCTTTTTACCAATGAGCAATATCACTACGAACGGGTTTTCTGACTCGCTAAAAGATCGGCAATCGCTTGATCTTTTTGGTGGCGCACATCTAAGCCAGTGACAAAATAAATCGTGTACTCACAAACGTTGCGCGCGTGATCACCAATCCGTTCGACCGCGCGACCAATCCACGTGATCTCCAAAATGGTTTGATAGTGAGTGCCTTGCACCAGCATATCTTTATCATTTTGACGCAAAATATCGCCGTAGCTGTTGTCGATTTGTTTATCTAACATTGCTGCTTCTAGCGCATCGTGTGCATTGAGATCGTGAAAAGCGTTCATCGATTTTTGCAGCATATTGATCACGTTCGCGTTAATTGTTTCAAACGCATCTTCTTGTAATTCAATACCATCAAAATAGTCTTTGTCACCCGGATGGTGCTCCTTTAAACGTAACACCGCATGAGCGATACGTTTAGATTGATCGCCAATTCGCTCAAGATCCATGATCGCTTTCATGATCGAAAACACCGCGCGTAAATCGCGGGCTGCGGGTTGGCGTTTGACTAAAATATCAATGCAGCGTTGATCAATGGCCAGTTCTAACAAATTGATATTATGATCGTGTTCAATTACTTGCTTGGCCAGTTCGGTATTGCCTGTCATAAACGCATCGAGTGCGTCCCGCACCTGTACGATGACTAAATCACCCATATTCACCACGCTATCCACAATAGAGCGCATTTCGCTATTGTAGCTATGAGAGGTGTGCCCATCGACACCATGAGTTGTCATAAAGTTCTCCTAAAACAGTCGTTAACCGAAACGGCCAGTAATGTAATCTTCAGTGCGGCTATCACGTGGGTTGGTGAACAACTCACGTGTTTCGCTCAGTTCAACCAAGTTACCTAAGTGGAAGAAGGCGGTTTTATCTGAAACGCGCGCCGCTTGCTGCATGTTGTGTGTCACCATCGCAATGGTGTAGCTGCCTTTGAGCTCATCAATCAGATCTTCAATGATCGAGGTCGCGATAGGGTCAAGAGCCGAACAAGGCTCATCCATCAAAATCACTTCAGGGTTAACCGCAATCGCACGAGCAATACACAAACGCTGTTGCTGCCCACCAGATAGTCCGGTGCCCGGTGCTGATAAGCGATCTTTGACTTCTTTCCACAAGCCAGCGCGGCGTAAGCTGGTTTCGACGACTTCGTCTAAGTCGGATTTATTATCCACTAGGCCATGTAATTTAGGGCCATAGGCGATATTTTCATAAATCGATTTTGGAAAAGGATTAGGCTTTTGGAACACCATGCCAACTTGAGCGCGCAGCTGCACCACATCTAAGCTAGGGTGATAAATATCTTGCCCGTCCAAGGTAACTGAACCCTCAACACGAGCCGTGTCGATGGTGTCGTTCATACGATTTAAACAGCGTAAAAAGGTCGATTTACCGCAACCTGAAGGGCCGATAAAGGCGACCACTTCATGCTCAATGATATCCATATTGATGCCGTGTAGCGCCTTGGTTTCACCATAGAAAACTTTCACATCACGCGCTGCCATTTTAATTTGTGTGGCTTGGGCTGCTTCTTTAGCTGTGCTCTTTACCTGTGGTATCACAAGAGAGTGTTTGTTCATAATAGCTTCACTTATCATCTTTATTACCACCGAGTTTCAAAGCGTCGACGCAACCAAATCGCCAGCGCGTTTAAGCTAATCATTAATGCTAACAATACGGTGATTGCAGCAGACGTTCTTGCTTCAAAAAAGTTACGCAGTTCGTTACCTTGCCAGAGGAAAATCTGCACTGGTAGCGCGGTTGATTGATCGAGCGGTGTCGCAGGTACGCTGGCGACAAATGAGCTCATGCCAATCAAGAGCAGTGGCGCAGTTTCACCTAATGCTTGCGCGATACCCAAAATGGCCCCAGTCAAAATGCCCGGTAGTGCCAAAGGCAATACGTGATGGAAAACGGCTTGAGTTTTGGACGCGCCGATACCCAGAGCTGCTTGGCGAATCGAGGGTGGTATTGCTTTCAAAGTTGAGCGAGTAGCAATGATCACTGTGGGCAGTGTCATTAGCGTTAATACCAAGCCGCCGACAAATGGTGCTGAGAGCGGCAACTTAAACCACAAAATAAACACTGAAGCCCCCAGTAAACCAAACACGATAGAGGGCACTGCCGCTAGGTTATTGATGTTCACTTCAATCAAATCGGTGAGTTTATTTTTTGGTGCAAACTCTTCGAGATAAATCGCGGATGCGACGCCAATCGGAACAGCTAAGACCATCACAATTAACATCATAAACACCGAGCCCATAAACGCCCCCGCTAAGCCGGCCGAAGCTAATGAGCTGCGAGAATCGACGTTCATAAACAATGCAGTACTGAACTTGTTTTGGATAACGCCACGCTCAGCAAGCTCATCCGCCCATGCGCGGGTACGAGCACTTAACTGCTGACGAGAGTCGGGGAGGTCACGGTCGATGTTACCTTTTAACCACACATCGACGTTGGCTTCCGCCAGTAAATCAAGACGTAAGGTTTGGCCGACCAGTGAAGGATCATTGACTATCATATCGCGTAAAGCAAAACGTTCGCCGCTGGTGATCAATTTGATCGCATCACGCTGGTAGCGAGTCACTTCAGGGATTTCATTAGCCAAACTGTTGACAATAATACGGTTGAAATTAACCATGCCAACACTGCTTTGCCATGTCAGCATGCGCTGTCTGAATTGTGCCGGGCTCTCATCGCTTTGCTGGATGGGCTTAGGATCAATTTTCACCACATCTGGGTCAAAATAGACATCTAATGTCACGGTGGCTTGCCAAAATGCCGGAATGCCTTTGGAAAGAATCGAAGTAAATAGTATCGCCACAAAACTTAACGCTAAGGCAACCGCGCCAATACCGAAAGCTCTAAAGCGGCGTTCACTGTTGTGACGTTTTTTCAGCGAGCGAGCAATGCGCAGTTTTGTTTCATTACGTTGCGCATAAGCATCGTCATCTTGAAGGTTAGTCATTTGAATGCTGTTGTCCATGGCGTTACTCATACTGTTCACGGTACTTACGTACGATAACGAGCGCGATCACATTAAGGCATAGCGTGATCACAAACAGGGTTAAACCAAGTGCAAAGGCCACTAAGGATTGTGGGCTAGCAAAATCGGTATCGCCGGTCAGTTGGTTGACGATGGTAACCGTCATAGTAGAGACGGCCTCGAATGGGTTGGCGGTTAATACTGGGCTATTTCCGGCAGCGAGAACCACAATCATGGTTTCACCAATCGCCCGGCTGGCGGCGAGCAAAACTGCGCCAGTCACGCCAGGTAGCGCGGCAGGTAGAACCACTTTGCGAATGGTCTCTGATTTGGTTGCGCCAAGGCCAAGCGAGCCATCTCTTAGTGTTTTGGGCACTTGAGTAAGAATGTCGTCGGATAGAGAGGAAATAAAGGGAATCACCATTAAGCCCATCACAATCCCCGCGGTTAGAGCGGAGGTGGCACGAATATCGATATGGAGCCACTGTCCCAATTCGCTCAGAAAGGGACCGACGGTGATTAAAGCAAAAAAGCCGTAGACGATAGTGGGAATACCCGCGAGCACTTCAATAATCGGTTTAGCTATCGAGCGAACGCGACTGGGCGCATATTCAGCCAGATAAATGGCGCACATCAGGCCAATAGGAATAGCGACGATTAAGGCAATCAAGGCAATTAAAAAGGTTCCTGCCAGTAATGGCAACATACCAAAGCCGGTTTGGTTCTCTGTTCCAACGGTTGAAAAGCGAGGGTTCCATGTGGTGCCGAAGAAAAATTCACTCGGGCTAACAAAACTAAAGAAACGTAACGCTTCTCCAACCATAGAAAGGACAATGCCTACTGTGGTTAAAATCGCTACACCAGAACACAGAATCAGCAGTATATGCAGTGCACGTTCGACGGTGTTGCGTGCGCGAAGATCAGGGCGAATTTGTCGAGTGCTGAAGACTAATCCGGCCGCGGCAACCGTTGCCATCAAACCAGTGAGTAATAAATAGCTGCGTTGTTCTAACTGCTTTAAGTAGTCTGCGGCGGTAATTTCTTGAGGAGAAAAGCTATCGAGTACAGCGAAACCGCTGGCGATATTATGCAATTTATTCATCAGCACGTGAGTGCTTTCAGTTGCCGTTGGCTGCAGATCCGTAGGAAGGCTATCAACTACCATTTGCTGAATCAGTATGGGAGAAGATAGACTCCACATTATCCAGATGAGCAGTGCAGGAACTGCACACCAAAGCAGGGTTAGCATGCCGTGATAAACAGGGCGAGAGTGTAAACGCTGAGTTCCAGCATTGGTTGATGCTACTTTTTTACTGCGCGTCAGCCCTAAGTGGTAAGCCAGTGTCATTACCGCCAGTAGTACCACCATCAGCATCAGATTATTCATTGTTATTCTTACCTTATTAAAGCGTTAGCTTGAGCCGAAAACGCCGGCCCAAGCTAATCAGAGAGCCTTAAAGGAGTTTGCGATTTTTAATGTTTTGCGACACCTGGGCGCGCTCTTTATCATCCATTGGGATAAGGCCTGCCGCTTCAAGTGGGCTACCCGTTGCGCCCATTTGTTCGCTCACAAAAAATTGTGCGTATTCGAGGATTCCCGGTACGACACCGACATGAGCATTCTTGATGTAGAAGAACAGTGGTCGAGAAACTGGGTATTGTCCGCTGCCAATGGTATCTAAGCTTGGGGTCACACCGTTAACGGTCGCCACTTTCAAGCGGTCACGGTTTTGGTCGTAGAAGCTTAGGCCAAATACACCAAGTGCATTTTTCTGAGCATCAAGACGAGCGAGGGTTTCGGTATAATCGCCAGCGACTTCAACTACGCGGCCATCGGTGCGAATCGCATTACAGAAGTTGCCTTTGGCTTTTTTGTCCATCGCTTTGACTTCGGCAAAAGTCTCACAACCTGGGTGAACGACTTTCTCTTCGTACACTTCACGCGTGCCGTGGTTAGAGCCAGGGATCACAAGCAGAATTTCTTGGTCAGGAAGAGATGCGTCAATTTGCTTCCAATTGGTGTAAGGGTTTGAAACCATTTTGCCGTTCTGTGGAATTTGTGCTGCACCCGCTTTAAACACATGCTCTGGCTTAAGGGCAAAAGTGCCACTGTCGGAACGAGAAGCGAACACGATGCCGTCATAGCCGACTTTGACTTCAATGATTTCTGTCACACCATTGGCGCGGCAGCTTTCAACTTCAGAAGATTTAATGGCGCGTGATGCGTTGGCGATGTCAATTGTATTAACACCGACACCTTGACAGAACTGACGTAAACCGCCACTTGAACCACCTGAACCTACCACTGGCGTGTTAAATTGTGGGAAGGTTTGGCCGAACTCTTCTGCAACGATAGAAGAAAATGGCAAAACGGTTGAAGAGCCAGCGATTTGGATCGTATCACGTGCCATTGCTGGGGCAGAGATCGCGGTTGCGATGGTTGAAGCAAGCAAAAGCGCATTGCGTCCGAACTTCATAATATTTCCCTCATTAAATTTCATAACCGTAGACTGTTTTGAAAAGTCTTCCGTAAGCAGCTTTGTATTGTTTAGCTAGGTAAATTCTGAGAGGACAATGTGACAATAAAATAGACTTTATGTGACAAATTTATGACTGCTCTGGCTTTTTTGTTTTATAAGTAGATTGTTTTTCTTAAAAATCAGAAGGATATATTTATTTATTCAGTAATTATGGGGTGATTGAATGTTCAACAGTGTGAAATATTTGTGAATGAATTCGAAATTTCATCTATATTCTGCTAAACACACCCACCCACTTAATTAAGTATGTCAGTAAAGGAGGTTGGCAACATGATAGATAAAAGAACCGTTCATTTGATTAGCTTCCCTAACTCTGACCTTGCTTGTATCGCTGCTCAACTGTTGTATATCAATGCTGGAAGTTTCTATGAGATTACTTTTGAAGCGATTGACGGCATCGACTTATCCGAGCCAAGCCATTTGGAAAAGTTGGGTTACTTTGGCTACACCTTCATCGAGCCGACACAGAGGTTAGAGCCCGCTTACGATTATGTGATCGATATTAACTATGCGATGTACCAACACGATAGACGCCGAGAGGCATATCAAAAACAGGTCTATTGGGAAATCGATTGTAATCAAAATGCAACCAAAGCCCTGCAACATGCTGTCAGCTATTTTACTTCTCGCTTTAACATCATCCTTTAAAAGTCAGCGGTAACTTTTATATTGACAGCGATTTCTTTTTATATGATATATATATGCACATCCGCATATGCAGAGATAAGTAAAATGCTACCTCATCAGTTTTTTAAGTTGCTGTCCGATGAAACGCGAGTGCGCTGTTTGCTCATGATTGCACGCGAGCAACGAGTGTGTGTCGGCGAGTTGACGCAAGCGTTAAATGAAAGCCAACCGAAAATTTCTCGCCATCTGGCTCTACTTCGTTCCAGTGGCGTGGTGGTTGATACAAGGCAAGGGCAATGGGTGTTTTATCGGCTCTCGGACCAACTGCCCGGATGGATGAGAAAACAAATTCAAGGGCTGGTGGAGTCCAACTGCCTGAAACAAGAATACCAACAGGATATGCAAAGGCTGGTAGAGATGAAATCTCGCCCAGAATGCTGTGTTTAGAAGGGATAAAAGGAAATAAAAATGTCTATTAAAGTCGGAATTAATGGGTTTGGTCGTATTGGTCGTTTAGCATTAAGGGCGTCATTTGATTGGCCTGAGATCGAATTTGTGCAGATTAACGACGTTGCGGGTGACGCGGCGACCTTGGCTCATTTGCTCGAATTTGATTCAATACAAGGCCGTTGGCATCACGAAGTGACAAGCGACGGTAATGCGATCATTGCCAACGGTAAGGTTATTCGTACCTCACAACAAAAAGCGATCAGTGACGTCGATTGGTCTGGTTGTGATGTGGTCATCGAAGCCACGGGAAAACACCGCAAGTCTGAGTTTTTGAATCAGTATTTAGCACAAGGTGTCAAACGTGTTGTGGTATCAGCTCCAGTGAAAGAAGCGGGGATTGCTAATATCGTGGTTGGGGTCAATGACCACATCTTTGATCCACAAATACATCAGATTGTTACGGCCGCTTCTTGTACCACCAACTGCATTGCGCCTATCGTCAAAGTGATTCATGAGCAACTGGGTATTGAACACTCATCGTTTACGACCATTCATGACCTGACCAATACGCAAACCATTTTGGATGCACCGCATAAAGATCTACGCCGCGCCCGCGCATGTGGTATGAGCCTTATCCCTACCACAACAGGTTCTGCGACAGCGATTGTGGAAATTTTCCCCGATCTGAAAGACAAAATTAACGGTCACGCGGTGCGTGTGCCGCTGGCCAATGCGTCGTTAACCGACATTATTTTTGATGTGAAACGCGATACCAGCGCGGAAGAAGTTAACGCGCTACTGAAAGCGGCTTCAGAAAATGAGCTCAAAGGCATTCTCGGTTTTGAAGCGCGGCCATTGGTATCGATTGATTATAAAGGCGATCAACGCTCAACGATTGTCGATGCACTCTCGACCATGGTGGTGGGAAAGCGCATGGTGAAAATTTACGCTTGGTACGATAACGAAATGGGTTACGCAACCCGTACCGCAGAATTAGTACGCAAAGTCGGTTTGGCATAAAGGAGCAAAGAAATGACACATCCTACATGGGAACTGTCCGTTGCAGAAAACAGCGCTGGTTTGGTATTGACGCCTTGCCCGGGTACAAAAGATCTTCCTCTGGTTGAGAGTATTGAACAACTGAAATCTCAAGGTGTTACCGTTGTGGTGACGGCTCTAAGTCATGAAGAGATGCAAGAGAAAGGTGTTGGCGACTTACCTAAAGTGGTTGAGCAAGCGGGGCTGCAATGGTTTCACGCCCCAATTGAAGATGATTGCGCGCCCGGCCATCAGTTTCAAACGCATTGGCAAAGTATCTCCCCGTCACTTCATCAGGCACTTGTCAACGGAGATAAGATTGCCATGCATTGCATGGGTGGATCGGGTCGTACTGGTTTACTTGCTGCTCATTTATTGCTGGAGAAAGGTTGGGAACTGCAAAACATTATTACTCAAGTTCAATCATTAAGACCGGGTGCGTTTACCAAAGATGTACAAGTCGAGTACATCAAACAATTTGTTAATCAATAACAGTCCCAAAGAGCTGCCTTAGGCGGCTCTTTTGCAAAGAGAGTGATTATGTTGTCTCAACTCAACCAAAACGTTCGCCAGTACATGCTAGTGACTTTTAATTATTGGAATTTTACCGTGACTGACGGCGCGCTGCGCATGTTGGTGGTGTTGTATTTTTATGATTTGGGTTATTCGACCTTAGCGATTGCGTCTTTGTTTCTCTTTTATGAATTTTTTGGCGTGGTGACTAACCTGATTGGCGGTTGGCTTGGTGCGCGTTTAGGGCTGAATCGCACCATGAATATTGGCCTTGGCATGCAAATATTCGCGCTCTTGATGCTTGCTGTACCCGCGGCATGGTTAAGCATTCCTTGGGTGATGGCGGCGCAGGCGTTATCGGGCATCGCAAAAGATCTCAATAAAATGAGTGCAAAAAGTGCGATCAAAACGTTAGTCCCTGAAAACGCACAAGGCGCACTCTACAAGTGGATAGCCATTCTTACGGGTTCAAAAAACGCTCTAAAAGGGGCCGGCTTTTTTCTCGGTGGCGTCTTGCTCTCTTGGATCGGCTTTCAATATGCGGTAGCGGCTATGGCGGCGGTATTGCTGTTGGTTTTTATCGGCAGTTTGCTTAGCTTGCAAGCCGATATTGGCAAAGCCAAAACCAAACCGAAATTTTCAGAGATTTTCTCCAAATCGCGCAGCGTGAATATTTTATCGGCGGCTCGCCTATTTTTATTTGGCGCGCGAGACGTTTGGTTTGTGATTGCCTTACCCATTTATCTGGGCAGCGTTTTTGGTTGGGATCACAGTGCCGTGGGCGGCTTTTTAGCCTTATGGGTGATTGGCTACGGCGTGATCCAAGGGTTTGCACCTAAAATAACGGGCAGTGCTTCAGACCAAGCGCCGGATGGGCGATCTGCGCTCGGTTGGGCGGCGCTATTGGCGCTGATTACTGGTTTGATCGCCTACAGCATTCAAGCGCAGTGGCATCCGGAAGTCGTGATCATCGCGGGGTTACTGCTTTTCGGCGCGGTCTTTGCGATTAACTCATCGCTTCATTCCTATTTGATCGTGAGCTATGCCAAGGGTGATGGTGTATCGCTTGATGTTGGTTTTTACTACATGGCAAACGCGATGGGGCGTTTAATCGGTACCGTGCTTTCCGGGTGGGTTTTCCAACTTTGGGGATTAGCGGCGTGTTTGTGGGTTTCGTTTGGTTTTCTGCTGCTGACCACTCTCATTTCATTGGGGCTCCCGAAAAGCAAAGCTGCGTTGACACTCGAACCTTAGCTTCACCAGCAGATCACTATTCCAGTAGATGGAGATTGTGATAGAGTCCGTGCTTTATTGAATGAATTGAGTCAGTCACATGAGAGCTTTTGTTGTAAGGGCCCGCGCCGCTTCTACGGATAAACAGACTTTTTTAGCCTCTGTTGGGCAAGAAGCCCACACCGAAATTTTGGCCCACGTACTCATGAACGCTATTTTTACCGCGCAGTCGCATCGTGATGATGTGGTGGTCTATTTGGTGCTGGAAAGTACGCAAGATTTCTCGCGGACTTTATGCTTTGAGTCGAGCCAGTTGCACAATATCGGTGGCTTTCACGAGCAAGCCTTGCTGACCAAAATAGGCCACGCTTTAGACGTTTCCGTGGGTATGAGCAAAGAGCAAACCCGAGAGGTCGAGCAAGGACTCACGGTTGAAACCATCAGTTTTGAAAAGTTGGTGCAACGCCTTTCTGAAAGTTACCACTTGTATTTGCTGGATAAAAAAGGTGAAAGTGTCCGTGAGCATCAATTTTCTGACGACAGCTGCTTTTTATTAACTGACCACATCCCGATGCCGAAAAAAAGTTGGAACAGTTTAAAGCGCCTTAATACACAGAAAATCAGCCTTGGGCCTCGAATGCTGTTTGCCTCGCAGTGCATTGTGCTGATCCAGAATGAGTTAGATATTCACGGTCTTTAAAAAGTCTTCTTCAAACTCATTTTTACTTTTTTTATCTGTGCTTCTTTATCAATTGGGCTGTGCTGATCGGAGTGTAAAAACCGATCCGCATAGTCTTGATAAATCTCTTTTTCTAAAAAGAGTAAGTAAAGCTTCGGATCAATATGGCCTGTGGTGGCCATGGTGGTCATGATCGCGATCGATTCACTGAGCGTTTTGGCCTTTTTATAGGGGCGATCGCTGGAGGTCAGTGCTTCAAACACATCGGCTATCGCCATCACTCGAGCGGGGATCGAAAGCTGCTCTTCACTTAAACCTCTTGGATAACCCGCGCCATCCATTCGTTCATGGTGGCTTCCCGCAATATCAGGAACGTTTTTCATATGTTCAGGATAAGGTAACCGCTTGAGCATCATGATGGTTTGCACAATGTGATCATTAATCATAAAGCGTTCTTCGTTGGTGAGCGTGCCACGGCGAATGGACAAATTATAGAGCTCACCTCGGTTATAACGCAGTTCTCCCGGTTGTAAAATAAAGGTTTCTTGCCACAGATCTTGTGGACGACAACCGTTCACCCAGTGCAAATGGTGTACGGGTTTATCATCAAGCAAGCGCTCCATAGTGGGCAATGGTTTTGACTCTCCTGCACGTTGGTTCTCTATCCAAGAAGTACCGAGTTGATCATCTAAGGTCCGTTTCCACTCTCTTTGCGCAATTAGCTCTAAGCGGGAAAGGTCATCATCGCTCATAAACTCACTGCCAATGTTACACTGCGCGACGAAAGCAAATTCCTCATCGAGGATTTGTTGGTTCGTCAGCAACTGCTGCTTGAGATCTGGCTCGTTCTTGCCCTGCGCAACACCTTGCCAGTAGTCCGTTTCAGCTTGACATTTGAGCAGCTCAAAACGCATTCTAATTTCGTGAATTCTGTCGTAGATCGTTTCTAATTTGGTTGCTTTATCAATCACATATTCAGGCGTGGTCACTTTTCCACAATCATGCAACCAAGCGGCGAGAGTGAGCTCTTCCCACTCTTCATTGGTCATGGAAAATTGTGGGAAATAGGTGCGATCGTTTTCCGCCGCTTTAGTGATCATTTTGGTTAATTCAGGAACTCGCTGACAATGGCCGCCCGTGTAAGGGGATTTGGTATCAATGGCTGATGCGATCAATTCAATAAACGAGTTGAGCATCTCCTTTTGCCGTTGCATTTTGTCGATATTGTCTTTAGCGATTTCGGCAAAACTGAGCAGCTCTCGTAAAAATGCATGTTTGTCTTGCTGATCGGGAGTGATGGCCCGTTCGTAGCCTAGGTTTAATACGCCAACCAACTGCTTGTCTCGGTTGAGCAGTGGGAAAAGATAAAGATCAGAATTATACAGCTCATCTTTATGCTTACGCATCGAATTATCGGTTTTAGATAAGTGAACCGTTTGGCCTTTACGCAGTTCAGAAAGTAGCCACGGCATCTCTTGAGACAACTGATTGATATCAAGCTTAAAGGGAATGATGGCGTGGTTTGCTGCGGTGAAAAATTGGTTATTTTCGTTGGCATAAGTGTAGAGCAAAATAGTTTCAGCTCGAGTGATCAAATAGCTTTGATGGGTAATCGTTTTGGCTAACACACCGAATTCTTGGTTGCTGGCGGTTTCGCGTAATAGTCGCAGCAAGTCGTGCAGTGTATGCTCCATGAGCTCTATTGATTGGGTTAAATTGGCAACTTCACGGATCCGGCTTTTTGGGTAGCGTGTCTTTTTAAATTCAAAGCGCGTGATGTTGTCGGTCAATTGCACTAGGTTACCTAAAGGGCTGGCGAGCCTTTGCGCCACAAAACCAACTACTGCAAAAGCGATAGCGAGCATGATTAACGCGACAAAAATCTGCTGATCTCGCATCGAGAGCAAATCTGCGATCAAATCGTCTTGCGGTACCGCTTCTGCCAGCAACAAGCGTACATTGTCGTTTAAAAGTACCGGCGTTAACGTCACCGACCACGTTGTGCCATTCATATTGACCGTTTCATACAAAGTTTGGCTGCTGACCCGATTCAATATTGGTGCAAAAGTACTTTGCTGCAGCTGCTGTGCAATCTGTGAGGGATCTTGTTGTAGCTCGAACTTAGTATTGTGTTGGGCGAGTGGTCTAAATTGATTATCGAACAAAATGAGCTGAGCACTGTCAGAAAAACCCATCGTACTCATCTGTTTTGACAGTGAGTCAAGCGTGAAATCAGCGCCAAGCACACTCTTTCCATCGGCCGATCTACGTGACAGTGTGACGCCACTCGTTTGTAGGAAGAAAAAGAAATAAGGTTCCGTTAAGCGTATCGCGCCATCTTGACTTGCCGAGGTAAACCAAGGACGCACGCGAGGATCAAATTTATTATTGTTATCTTGTTTGTCGAGCAGGCTTTTAAGGTTCTGGTCTAAATAGATAAAGCGGTTAGTGCCATCAACTTGAGTGTAATGAGCCAATAGCTGAGCTTGCGCGGGGGCATCAAAACGCTGTTTGGCTTTATCAAAGCTCAGCGAGCGAAATGTAGTACAAGCTCCGGCTTCGTCACAATAATAGAGCGCGACCAACTGTGGATTACGTTGGAAGGTCAGCCAAACGGTGGCGAGTTGGCGTGGGTCCGAGATGACTTTATCCGGTTGATCAATTACGTTACTAAAAGCTAAAAAATCGAGCGTAGTCAAGATAGGCGCGGCACTTTGTTTAAATGCTGATTCCAGTTTTTTGCTGTTTTCGCTACTTAATCCTTGTGCACTTACCGTCAGTAGTTGCTGACTATGGTGATAACTTATGCCAATCAATACAATGCCGATCACCATGGCGAGCACTAAAAAGAGACTCGTAATGTGAATGCTCAGTGAGTAACGACGTCGTTTCATAACCAACTCCGAATTGGATGACATTGCTAAGTATTGTTCAATGTGGGTAAGTTGCAAAAAACCATTTCACATCGGTGTGTTTTCATCCGGTCAGAAAGTGTCGATATGGTGAATATATCGCCCTTAGATTGAAGTGCCATCAGCGAGGCTGTTACACTGAAGCATCGCTGTTGGAATGGAATAATTAAAATGAATCTTGTCGTTGATACTCATACTCACACTTATGCAAGTGGTCACGCTTACAGCACGCTCATTGAAAACGCGCGTTCAGCTAAAGAAAATGGATTGGCAATGTTTTGCACAACCGATCATGCCCAGTCGATGCCTGGAGCGCCGCATTATTGGTTCTTCTCCAATCAACGTATTTTGCCGCGCTTTTTAGACGGTGTTGCCATTATCCGAGGCATTGAGTCCAACATCATGAATCGTGCTGGCGAGATTGATGTTCACCCTTCTGTTGACCAAAACTTAGATTGGGTTATCGCCAGTTTTCATGAGCCCGTATTTCAGCCTGCCGATAAAGCTGCGCATACCGAAGCGTTGATCAATGTGATTAAAGGTGGACGAGTGGATGCGCTAGGGCACTTAGGTAACCCCAATTTCGATTTTGATTTTGATGAGGTGATCGCCTGCGCCGCCCAGCATCACGTTGCGATAGAAATTAATAACAGCACCTTAAAAGGACACAGCAGGGTAGGGAGTGTCGATCGCTGTTATGAAATTGCTAAGGTGGCGAAAGCGCATGGTGCTTATGTTACCACTGGCAGCGATGCCCATTTTTGTCAAGATATCGGCCAACTTCAACTGGCCAGTGAACTGCTTGAGAACGTTGGTATTGCTGCTGAGAAAGTGATTACGCACAGTGTCGAGCAGTTTCTGGCCTTTTTAGTACTGCGCGGGCGAAAAGCGATCGCAGAATATCAAACACTATAAGCCGTAAAGAGGTCATAAAAAATGACAAAAATTTGTCCCTCTTTTATCTTGAGATCCATTAAACTTGGCACTTCTTGCCAGAATAAAAAGAAATAATTATGAAAAAAATAATGATATTAACAGCTTGCGCATTATTTGCGGCTAGCGTGTCGGCGGCTAATGTTGACTTAAAACAGAACATGAAACAAATGAAGCTTGAATTTAAACAAGCGGCAGAAGCGACCAGCGTTGAAACAATGCAAGCACCCATTGAGAGATTAAGTCAGTTGGTTGAAGAGTCAAAACGAGGAAATTATCCACCGGAGAAGCAAGATCTCTATTTAGAAGGGTTTAATAAGCTTTCAGTGGCATTAGACAAAATCGAAGTGGATCTTGAGCAAGGAAATTTAGAGCAAGCTCAACAAACGCTGCGGACGGTAGACGAACTGCGTGTTGAATACCACGAGCAGCGTAACCCAAGTATCTGGAAGCGCTTATTTGGTTAATCTGCTTTGTGGCCCCCTCACGATAACGTTGGATTAGTTATAACGTTCAATGGTTCGTGGGGTGGTCGCTGCCTGAAAACTGAGCTTGTAAGAAAGGCAGCAGTAGTAAGCCGATCACAGCGGCGCAAACAGAAATGGTGACAAAAAAGCCTCGCCATTCGAATTGCTCGACAATAATGGCTAACGGGTAACCGGCGAGCGCTGCGCCCATATACGCAAATAACCCCACAAACCCAGTTGCTGCGCCAGCCGAATCTTTGTGAGAACATTCCGCGGCGGCCATACCAATTAACATTTGTGGGCCAAAGACAAAAAAGCCAATCGTAAAAAAGCCAGCGGCTTGGAATACAAACCCCGTTAACGGCATCAGCCACAGCGCTGCCACCGAAAGAAAAATGCCCATTGAAAAAATCAGGTTCATTGGCCCACGGTTGCCGCCAAACAGTTTGTCTGAGCCCCAGCCTGCGACTAACGATCCAATAAACCCACCGACCTCAAACAGCGAAAGCGCGCCATTAGCCGTGATCAAATCATAGCCTTGTTGCTCGGTAAGGTAGATATTTCCCCAATCATTGATGGCAGTACGCACTATGTAGACCAGTACATAGCTCAAGGCGAGTAACCAAATGTACTTATTTCCTAACACATATTTGTGCAAGATCTGTTTAGTGCTAAGGCCGAGGCCTTCATTTTCTTGCGCCAGTTCAAGGGCGTCATTACGCCATTGACCAACACTGGGTAAACCTTGGGTCATTGGTTTATCACGCAAACGCCAACATAAGAAAACCCCACCAATAACGGCTAAACAGCCCGGTACAATAAAACCTTCGCGCCAACTAAAATGGAAAGTGAGAAAGCCAACCAGTAATGGGATCAACGCGCCCCCCACGTTATGAGCGGTATTCCATAACGCCCACCAAAAACCACGTTCAGAGCGCGAATACCAAGTTGTCAGGAGTTTAGAGCAAGAAGGCCATCCCCAACCTTGGAACCAAGCATTGAGCACCCAGAGTAAGATGAACATACTGATTGAGCTTGAAAAGCCAAACAGAATATTGATAAAACCCGTTGCCATTAACCCTAGGCCCATAAAATAGCGCGGGTTGGAGCGGTCCGACAAAATCCCAGACAGAAATTTTGAGATACCATAGGTGATGTAAAACAACGTGCCCATGATGCCAATATCACTCTTATCTAAACCGAGGTCAGCAATCATCGCGGGCATGGCGTAATTCAAACTTTTACGCGTGAAGTAGAAAAGCGCATAACCGACATACATCGCCATCATGATGTGAAAGCGCCAATAACGGTACTGCTGGTTAACCTCTTGCGCTGATGCAAGAAGCGGTTGCGGTGGTTGAGAGCGTAGAAAATTTATCATAGTGCTTTATATTCCACGATTATAAGTGGGGCAGTGTGACGGTAAGCTGAGTGCCATTCTCGCTCATATCGTGGTTGGCTGTTGTAGACTGACAGTGGCTAATAATCTGAAAGTGGCCACCCAATGCCTCGACTCGCTCACGCATCCCCCGTAAACCAAAGCCGTTCAGCTGCGCTTGTGCTTTGAAACCGATGCCATCATCGTGAATGCGCAGTGTGACATCACTTGTCAACGAAAACTCAATCACAATGTGGCTAGCTTCCGCGTATTTTAAGGCGTTATTGAGCGCCTCTTGGCACAATCGATAAAGGGTCACCTTGGTGGCATCACTTAACTTTTGCAGTTGAGTGGTTGAGTTCCCCGTCCAAACCACTTGGGTTTGAATGCCGTGCGTCTCAAATTCAAGGTCACGCAGCAGTTGATCCAGTGCTTCGACTAGGCCTAAATCATCTAAGGTTTTAGGGCGTAAACGGGTTAGCAAACTTTTAGTTGTGTCGTAAACATTTAAAGAGAGAGATTCAATGGTTTTAGCACAATTGCTGGTGACGGGCTGAGATTCGACGCGTTGAATAATGCTGGCTTGAGTACGGATAGCGGTAATGTTTTGACCGATCTCATCGTGCAGCTCGCGAGCAATATCACGCCGAACAGATTCTTCAGCTTTGACTAATTGGCGGGACAAATTTTGGTTACGATCAAGCTGTTGGCGCAGCTTGGTGTTGAGATCTCTTTGTCGCTGCACACCCATTCCCAGCAAAATGCCGGTTAAACTTTGTGCTGAAAGAGAGAGCAGGAGATCAGTGATTTCCATATTAGAGACACCACTACGAGCCGCGATCAATGCAATGCTATTGAGCAGCGTACCGAGCAATGCACCTTGCCAGCCGTAGCGAAAAGCGAGCAAAATGATCGGGATGGCTAAACAAAATGGCGCAAAACGCCGAAGTTCATCAGGTAAACCAATTTGCAGCGCAATGCTTAAAATAAATAGTAAAGAGTAGAGTAAGACGTGACGCGTGCGAAATTCGATATGACGAGAGACTAAGTTCGCCGTCAGTGGAACCCAAGTGCTTTGGAAAAGATAATTCCATATCAAATAGCAGCTTGGCACAATCATTAAGCCAGCTGTGATGCTGACTAACATCACCATTGACGCGGTATGGCCGTGGTAGGTGGTGGCCAGCGTATTAATGATAGCGCTGGCGAGGATCAACCCGCCCATCACAATAAAGCGACGCCACTGACTTCCGTGGTAGTAGCGCTGGGCGAGCAGGTTTAAGGGCAGCGTTGCGATACTGGCGGCGAGTACTGTCAGCCATTGAGGTTGTTCCATTAGCATGGCGAGCGCAATCGTCAGCCACCATTCTGCACCATAAATTGCGGGCCAGTAACGTTGTGGACTGTGCAGTGCAGTGCCTAAACGCAGAGCAAAAGGAAAGAAGAAGATCGCCAGTTCCGGATCGTTGACAAAATAGTAGGCGATAACCCACAAGCAAAACCAACTGCAAGAGAGCAGAAACCAAGCGCAGAGTGACGTAATAAAATAGCGTGGCATTAGAATGAGTCAGAAAAATATTTCGCTAAGGCCACGTTATTACTCACACCTAACTTATCCATGGCATTGGCGCGATGGACATGAATGGTTTTGTGGCTAAGTCCAAGCTCATTGGCGACCGCTTTCACATCCAGCCCGGCAGCCAGCATTTCACTGATTTGCCGCTCACGTTTGGTCAACTGTGCTAATAGCTTTGCCTCGCGCTTGGGAGAGGTGAGTTTAAGCGCAATATCGGGTGTTAAGTAGCAACCACCATGGGCGCTGGTTCGTACGGCTTGGATGAGTTCATCTGGGCTACAACGTTTGCTTAAGTAGCCTCTTGCTCCAGCCTCCAAGGCTTTTTCGACCATGGCCGCGGAATCGTGAACGCTCAGCATAATGCACGCTATCCCAGAGGGTAGATCTTGAAGCAGCGACAGCCCGCTTTCATCAGGCATTGAAATATCAAGAATACAGACGTTTGCCCCCGTGCCGGGAAGCCCTGCGCGTGCTTCGGCCGCCGAGCTAAATTGGCCGACCACTTGGATATCGTCTTCAAGGTTCATGAGTTGGGCAAAGCCTGAACGTACCACGATATGGTCATCCACTAGTGCTACTTTGATCATCACAATCCCCGCTGTTTATATTGCCTGAGTAAAAAGGGAGCTTAAACTAACGCCACAGAGACAATTAAACAAGCAATATATCCCTTTGCTATGGGTGCCATTGTAGAGGAGTCTAGCGCGTCAAAAAGGAAGGGGTGGCACAATAAAACGCGACACACTCATAAAAGAGAATATCGCGTTTGATTTTGCTGGGAGCTAAGCGGCAGCTGCGGCCAGCTTTAGCCTTTTCTCATGGCGGATCTTACGCTCTTCTGCGATCGCGACAAAAATCAGCAGTACGATACAGATCATCGCTGAAGTGTCGAGCGCAGCAAAGGTGCCCTTCCAGCCAGTGAGGCCAAAAATCGGTGTACCGTCGGCGATCATACCTAGGCCAAGTTTGGCAAAACTATCACCAATTAGGTAAGCAAAGGTGCCTTTAACGCCATCGGCGACACTGATCGCTTTTTTCGGCACAAAGCCAACCGCAGCAACACCAATCAGTAATTGTGGGCCAAAAACAAGGAAACCTAGCACAAACAGTGACGCGAGATACATAAACTCGCTGGTGGCGTGCTGATAGAATTCGAGCGCAACAATGATGAGTCCCAGAGAGACACAGGCGACCAAAGCTCGGCGGCCATTAGCAAGATCGGACAGATAACCCCACATTAAAGTGCCGACTAATGCGCCCACTTCAAAGAGAGTGAAGCCTGAAATGGCCGCTTCTTTTGACAAACCAAGTTCTTGATAGGCATACACAGTAGACCACTGGTCGATGCCGATACGCACGATGTAGAGGAAGATGTTGGCAAAGCAGAGTAACCAAATCACTTTGTTTTTCAAAATGTATTCAACAAAGATCTCACGTTTGGTCATTTGGTTTTCTTCCGCAGCAATATCTTCCTCACTGACCGCTTCATCAAACAACTCTTCGACCGTACCTAAACCGTATGCTTCAGGAGAGTCACTACCGTAACGCAAACCAATGAAACCCACCACTAATGCGATGATTGATGGGAACACAAACATGCCCACAACGTGACCATTAAAGAGATAGTTTGCACCAAACAGTGCTACGCCTGCCGCACCTGCGCCGCCGACATTGTGCGACATATTCCATAAACCTAAGTAGGTGCCGCGTTTATTTTTGGGCGTCCATTTGGTGATAGTGGAGTAGCTTGATGGCCCACCAGTACTTTGGAAAAAACCGCTTAGCGCATAAAAAGCAACCATTAGGAAAATGCTGACGCTTGAACCGCCCATGCTCATGCTAAATCCAAGCATTGCAATACCAGAAAGGATCAGCATAAAAGGTAGGAACTGTTTCGTGTTCTTGCCATCGGCGTAGTAAGAGACCACTGTCTTACCAATCCCGTAAGTGATGGAGAAACCAAGACCAATCAGCCCTAGCTGTGTCATCGACAAGCCGTAGGTTGAAATCATATCGTTTTGTGCAACGTTGAAGTTTTTGCGCACTAAATACATCGCCATGTAGCCAATAAACACCACAAGGTATGATTGTAAAAATGGTTTGAACCACATTTTACGGCGTTCTGCTGCGGGGAGATCGAGGGTCGGTAGCCGAACCTGTTGCAAAAGTTTTAGCATGTGAAATCCTTAGAAAATCACGTCAAAGAAATCTCTGCTGTCAGTCAATTCACACCAGAGTCGAATGGCTAGCAACCGTCTGGCTGCATCATAGAGTGATTGTAAAAATCGGCTTGGCGATTGACTTGAGGGCATGGCCTAACTGAGTTAAGAATATTTCCTAGTTTGGGAGGATTGATAGACAAAGCGTGAATGGAGTCACATTGATATGCATCTTGAAACGTCGTCTTTAAGCTAACGATTTGTAGCGAACTTGAGGGTATTTGTTAAGTTTTTAGCGCTGCCGCACTGTTATTTTTATCATTGCGTTATATAGTGTCGACAAGAAAAAATTGAGTGTTGCTATGATTCACCTAAACCGTTTTAACAGAATAATGTTGCTCACCAGCGCGCTCAGTTGGGTGTTGGTGTCGCTTATGCCTGTAATAAACGCGCATGGCAATACGGCGGGGGTTTGGGCCACACTGTGCACCATTAATGGTTTTGAGCTGGTTCAAATTGAAGAGGGAAAAGTACAGACACAGCATACGAAACCCTGTCCCTTTGCTCATTTCTCCACCTTTCATCAAGATTCACTTCCAACGACACCTTTACTGACACGACTGAACTTGTTTGTTTCAGACAGCTACACTTTTTTGGCTCTAAGTGTACGATTTGAAAAACAAGTTCCTCGTGCGCCACCATTATTTAATCTGTTGTACTGGCGTTAGAAAATAGCCTTGATTCCTTCCTCTATTCACTATTCAGAATAAAGCTCTAACGGTAAACCATCTGGGTCGGCGAAAAATGTGTATTCGCGACCAGTGAACTCATCAACGCGGATGGGCTCGACGATGACGCCTTTTTCCTCTAAATACGCTTTGACTTCACTGACACTGTCCACCACAAACGCTAAATGTCGTAGCCCTTGAGCTTCAGGGAAGCTTGGTCTTGGTGGTGTATTTGGAAATGAGAACAGTTCAATTTGTCCGCCATCGGGCAGAGCAAGATCCAGCTTGTATGAATCGCGAGCGGCGCGGTAATTTTCAGCAATAACAGGCAGCCCTAAGATCTGAGTATAAAACGCTTTGGAACGTGCGTAGTCTGAACAAATAATCGCCGCATGGTGGATTCGTTTTAGCATGATTAACCTTTATTTGTTGAGCTGGCTGACCAAATGTTCAGTGACGTAATCAATGAACACCCGCAGCCTTGCTGGCATGTACTTGGTTTGCGGATATTGCATGGCAATCGAGCCGTAGTAATTACTTTTGATCGTCCAATCGGCTAATAGTCGGACGACGCTGCCTTCAACGAGCGCTTGCTGAATGACAAAATCATGGAAGATGCCGATACCTAAGCCATTTTTCACGCCGTTCAAACGCATTTGTGAGTGGTTTACTGCATAGCGGCCTGAGACGGCCACCGTATGGAACTCATCTTCTTTATGAAAATCCCAGAGATGGTCACGCTCGGTTTCGGCAAGATACAAGCAGTCGTGAGCCGTTAATTCGATAGGGTGGATTGGCGTGCCTCTGGCCGCTATATATTCTGGGCTGGCGCACAACACTAAGTGGGTTTTGCCAATTTCACGCAATACCAAGTTTTCATCTGGCTTATCAGTCAGTTTAAACGCCACATCAATATTGTGTTTGAATAAATCGATCGCACCATCTGCAGCTCTCAGCTTAAGTTGAATTTCAGGGTATTGAGTTAGAAAAGGAAGCACAAGGGGTTGCAGAACTGAGTTCAAAAATGCTTCAGGTGCCGCAACAGTGAGTGCGCCTGCAGGTTCGGTGTGGTCAGAGGTTGAAAGCTCAACCGCTTGCTGCGCAGCGTTGACCATCAACAGACTTTGATCATAAACGCGCTTTCCTGCCTGAGTGATTAAGAGTTGGCGCGTGGTTCGCTCAAATAACTTCACTGATAGTGCTTGTTCTAAACGGGTAATCAATTTACTTAATGCCGAAGGTGTTACCCCCAGCTTTTGAGCGGCTGCCGTAAAGCTACCTTCATTGACGACGAGAATGAAAGCCGCTAAATCAGGCAGCAGGGCGATAAGACGATGCGTGATCATAATTGTATTTGTGCCTGAAGTTCACTAATGGTTTTCCATGTCATGGGATAATAGTCGTAAATGGGATCAACTAAAATACCATTAAGCGATTTTACAGTGTAAATGAAGGGTCTATTTTCGTTTAGGCTGCCCTACACCATAGCTATTGCGCTATATAAAAATAAGGACGTAGCAATGTCTTCTGCATTTTATCAACAGATCCAAAACCAGCTTGAGGAAATCAAAGCGGAAGGTCTGTATAAATCTGAACGTGTGATTACCTCGCAACAACAAGCGGCGGTCGAAATTTCTACTGGTGAAGAAGTGTTGAACTTCTGTGCCAACAACTACCTTGGTTTGGCTAATCACCCAGCGCTGGTTGAAGCGGCGAAGCAAGGTATGGACAGTCACGGCTTTGGTATGGCTTCGGTACGTTTCATCTGTGGTACGCAAGATATTCATAAGCAACTGGAACAGAAGCTCTCTCAATTCTTAGGTAAAGAAGATACGATTCTTTACACCTCATGTTTTGATGCAAACACCGGTTTATTTGAAACTATTTTAGATAAAGAAGACGCGATTATCTCTGACGCGTTGAACCATGCCTCAATCATTGATGGTGTGCGTTTATGTAAAGCGATGCGTTTTCGTTACTCCAACAATAACATGCAAGAGTTGGAACAGCAGTTGATCGCAGCCGATGCGGCGGGCGCTCGTAATAAGCTCATCGTAACGGATGGTGTATTCTCAATGGATGGCGTAGTCGCAAACTTGCCCGCGATTTGTGATTTAGCCGATCAATACAACGCGCTCGTCATGGTGGATGATTCACACGCGGTTGGATTTATGGGTGCAAATGGCCGTGGCACGCATGAATACCATGATGTGATTGACCGTATTGATATCATCACCGGTACCCTTGGTAAAGCGATGGGTGGTGCCTCAGGTGGCTACACTTCCGGTAAAAAAGAGGTAATTGATTGGCTTCGTCAACGTTCACGTCCTTATTTATTCTCTAATTCGGTTGCGCCAGCGATTGTTGCAGCATCGATTCGCGTGCTGGATTTACTGGCAGAAAGCGCCGCGCTTCGCGACCAACTTTGGGATAACGCCGCGCATTTCCGTACTCGTATGGAAGGCGCGGGGTTCACTATGGGTGGCGCGGATCACGCCATCATCCCGATTATGCTCGGCGATGCTATCGTTGCAGCAGAGTTTGCAGAACGAGCACTAGCTAAGGGCATTTATGTTGTTGGTTTCTCGTTCCCTGTTGTGCCCAAAGGCCAAGCTCGTATTCGTACACAAATGTCAGCCGCGCATAGCCGCGAGCAACTCGACCACGCCATTGATGCGTTTATTGCTGTTGGCCAAGAAATGGGGCTCATTAAATGAAAATTAAAGCATTATCCAAACTCAAACCAGAGCAAGGCATTTGGATGACCGAAGTACCAATGCCTGAACTTGGTCACAACGATCTGCTGATTAAAATTAAGAAAACCGCAATTTGTGGCACCGATGTTCACATCTATAACTGGGATGAGTGGTCACAAAAAACCATCCCAGTGCCAATGGTGGTTGGCCATGAATACGTCGGTGAAGTGGTTGGCATTGGTCAAGAAGTTCGCGGTTTTGAATTAGGTGATCGCGTGTCTGGCGAAGGTCACATTACTTGCGGCCATTGTCGAAATTGCCGTGGTGGTCGTACTCACTTATGTCGTAATACTGTGGGTGTTGGTGTGAACCGCACTGGTGCATTTTCTGAATACTTAGTTATTCCTGCGTTTAATGCTTTCAAGATCCCAGATGGTATTTCCGATGATCTAGCCTCGATTTTTGACCCATTTGGTAACGCTGTACATACTGCATTGTCATTTGATTTAGTCGGTGAAGATGTGCTGATCACTGGTGCTGGTCCAATCGGTATCATGGCGGCCGCAGTGGCGAAACACGTTGGTGCACGCCATGTGGTGATCACCGATGTCAACGAATATCGCCTTGAACTTGCGCGCAAAATGGGCGTGACACGCGCCGTGAATGTTGCGGAACAAAAGTTAGAAGAGGTCATGAGTGAACTTGGTATGACGGAAGGTTTTGACGTCGGCCTTGAAATGTCAGGCGTACCGAGTGCCTTTAGTTCTATGCTGAAAACCATGAATCACGGTGGTCGTATTGCTTTATTAGGTATCCCACCTTCAGATATGGCGATCGATTGGAACCAAGTGATCTTCAAAGGTTTGGTGATCAAAGGTATCTATGGCCGTGAAATGTTCGAAACTTGGTATAAGATGGCAAGCCTCATTCAATCTGGCCTCGATCTAACGCCTATCATCACTCACCATTACAAAATTGATGACTTCCAAACGGGCTTCGATGCTATGCGCAGCGGGCTTTCTGGCAAAGTTATCCTCGATTGGTAATAATCGAATATTGAAGTTGAAGCGCTCCGGTTGGGGCGCTTTTTTTTGTGGCTAGAAAACATGAAATGGAAGAAATAGCCCCATTTAGCCCCCCAAAAAGCCCCAATTTAGCCCCAAAGAGAAACTTTCCCTATACCAAACGCCCCAAAAAGCCCCAAATATATAAAGCTCCCATTTATTCATTTTTTGCATACTAATACGGAAAAGTATT
>NZ_CAWPDB010000121.1:0-34522 GCF_963886625.1 Vibrio sp. V23_P3S9T160 | reverse complement strand
CCCCAGTTGTTTCAACGGTGATAAGGTTACTAAAGGCGTAATAGGCTTGCTTCCTCCACCTCAAAGTAATTTAGGGGGGAGGAGAAAGGATGAGTAATTTTATGGTATGGCGTTTTTAAAGCACGGATCACGGATTTCAGGGGGAGGAGATCAGTTAATGGTTATAAAATAGAATACAAAATGCCTTATTGATCACTATTTAGGGCCAATAACATCATTAAAATGAAATAAAATTACATTCAAATTTTATTCATTGGGCGCTTGACCTAATATCAACAAAGCTTTTTACTTAAAGCGATGACGTGCAGCAAAATAACAATTAAAGATGCCCATATGAAATGTACTATTTCTAGCCCTTACCCACTCGGCGCAACCCTTGACAACACAGGTTGCAATTTTGCTATTCATGCTCCAGCAAATAAACAGCTTCTACTCGCTCTGTTTGATCAACAGGGAAGTTTCACCACCCACGAGTTAGAGAATGAATATGCGGGCGTGAAGTACACTCATGTGCCAAACATTAAAGCAGGGCAAAAATACGGTTACCTCATTTTAAATGGTGACGAGCCACACTATATTTCCGACCCCTACGCGAAGGCGATAGATAAAAACTTAGGCTATAAAACACCATTTAGTTCAAAAAAGAGTTTCGAGCTGCCTAAGTGTGTCGTGGTTGACGATCAATTCGATTGGCAATCAACTAAAAAGCCACACATACCTCGCGATAAGACTATTTTGTTTGAGACCCATGTCAAAGGGGTGACCAAACTCAATCCACGTGTGCCTAAAGCAGAACAAGGTACTTATTTAGGCTTAATCAGTGAGGAGATGCTGGAGTTTTATCGCAAGCAAAACATCAACACACTACAGCTACTGCCCATCGCGGCTTGTATGCATGAGCCACATCTATTGGATATGGGCAAAGTCAACTATTGGGGATATAACCCCTACCTGTTTATGGTGCCAGATCCACGTTATGCGCAAAAAGATGCGGTAACGGAACTGAAAACGGCTATCAGAGAACTGCATCGTCACGGAATTGAAGTGATACTGGATGTGGTTTATAACCACTCAGCGGAGGGGGGCGAAGATGGGCCTATTTTCAATTTAAAAGCACTCGACCCTAAATATTATTTAAAACACGGCCAACATTACGCGAATTTTACCGGTTGTGGTAACACCATTGATCTCTCTTATCAACCCGCCCTTAACCTAGTCATGGACACGCTGCGCTACTGGGTTAGCGAATACCAAGTCGATGGTTTTCGTTTTGATTTGGCCGCAACGCTTGGAAGAAATGGCGATAATTTCAGCCCCGATGCTGCGTTCTTTAAAGCGGTGGCGCAAGATCCAACGTTAAAACGAGTTAAATTGATTGCAGAGCCTTGGGATATCGGTCCAAACGGTTACCAAGTAGGCAATTTTCCTTTCGGTTGGAATGAATGTAACGACAAATTACGTGATATCACACGCAGCTTCTGGCGCGGCGATCAAGGCTATTTAAAAGAGTTCGCCACACGCTTAATGGGCTCGCGCGACTTGTACAGTGCCGCCAACTGGCCCTACAAACTGACCGTCAATTACATCACTTATCATGATGGCTTCACCATGCAAGATTTGGTGTCATACAAGCATAAGCACAATGAAGCGAATGGTGAACAAAACCGAGATGGTCACGGTGACAATCGCTCCGACAACTATGGTGTCGAAGGCGAAACCGAGAACATGGTGATAAAAGCAACCCGCGAAAAGCAAAAACGCAATATGATGGCGAGCTTACTTTTTGCTTTTGGCATTCCTCATATTCTCACCGCGGATGTGCTTTCTCATACTCAGCAAGGTAATAACAACGCTTATTGCCAAGACAATGAGATCAGTTGGCTTGACTGGAACATGACCGAACGCAAAAGCTACTTCAAACATTGGTTGAGTCAAATGGTGGCGGCAAGACACCTTTATATGGTGCCCTTTATTCGTGCTTTTAGTGGTGAGGAACGTAATGCCAACCGCGTATTCTGGCGACGCGTAGATGGCACACTGATGGAACATGATGATTGGAACCGCTTAAGTTCTGTGGCATTGCAGATGGGCATTGGATCGGATGGGGCTGAAATGCTCTATTTGATCAACCAAACCAACGCACCCGCTCGTTTTACTCTACCTAAAGATCGTAACCAAAACTGGGAAGTGATATGCGATACCAATTTACGTAACGTACAACCCGGCCATGCAGAAGGGGAGTTGTTGCAATCGCCCATATCAATGACAATTTTGCACTACCAACCTGAAGTATAAAATCAAGCGATGCACATCGCTTGATAAGCAAAGAGATTGCCAATAAACAAAGAGGCCCAATTGGCCTCTTTCTCTTCTCTAATTTTTGCTTTCAGAACATTACAAGAATGCTTTGAAAGGCAGCTCTGGTTCATCGACAAAAATATCTTTAAAGCCTCTGAAATGCTGGTAATGCATACGTCCTTTGTCGGTTGGGTAAGTGTATTTACCACCCACTTGCCAAAAGAATGGCGCAAAGCCGTATTGCAGACGATCTTTTTTCATTTGCCACAATACTTCAATTTCACGCGGGTCATTTTGGAAGTTAGCCCAAATATCGTGATGGAATGGGATCACCACTTCACAATCTAACGCCTCGCCTGCGCGCAAAATATCAGATGCAGTCAGCTTATCTGTAATGCCTCGTGGGTTTTCACCGTATGAGAGCAGCGCCACATCAATCTTGTAGTCATTACCATGCTTGGCATAGTAGTTCGAATAATGCGAATCACCTGAATGGTAGATTGAGCCACCGGAGGTTTCCAATAAGTAGTTGACCGCGCGATCATCCATACCATCAAGAATCCCCTTATCATAAGATGAAACACCTTTAGGCAGCGTAATCAACGCAGTGCGATCAAAAGAGTCCAGTACTCGGATACTGATATCGCCGACTTCAATGCAATCACCCACTTTCGCCACAATGCAGCGCTCACTCGGTACTCCCCAGCCTTGCCACAGGTCAACGCAAGCTTGTGGCCCAATAAATTTCACATGCTCACCACAGTTTTGCAGCACAGCTGCTGCGACATTAATATCGATATGATCAGCGTGATCATGCGTCGCCAGTACCGCATCAATCTCTTTGATGCCAAATGGGTCCAACACAAAAGGAGACGTTCTTAAATTGGGTTGCAGTTCACGCACGCCCCCCATACGCATCATCTGATGCTGTTGATTCATCAAGGCATTCTTTTGCGTTTTCTTACCCGTCCCACACCAAAAATCGATCGAAAGATTGGTATTCCCGGCACTTTTTAGCCAAATGCCTGTACAACCAAGCCACCACATAGCAAAGGTGTTGGCTTCCACTTCGGTCTTTTCTATCTCTTCATTCAGCCAAGTTCCCCACTCAGGAAACGTACTGAGAACCCATGAATCGCGTGTGATTTCATCAATTTTACTCATAGCAACACCTTTTATTTCACAATCAGTTAGACAAATTTTGGATGTAGGGAGCCAAGCGTCTTAACCAAAGGTGAAGACACTGAGCCTGTGTTTATTATTAGAATGTGTAGAGCGAAGTGCTTTCTATACCAGAATCACTTCTGTCCCCTGCTGTTGTAGCGCTTGGATAACTTGCGGATCGGCGGCTTTGCCAGTGATAACAATATCAACCTTGCTGGCGGGGCAAAATAGCATGCCCGTACGCTGCCCAACTTTAGAACTATCCACTACCACCACTAACTTACCGATTTGCTCTAGCATCTGTTGCTCGGCAACGGCGGTGAGCATATCGGTTTTGTATAGGCCATTTTCCGTCAGCCCTTTGCCACTGGTGAACATCCAATGTCCGGCATAACCACCTAACGAATCAGGGGCGGGGTTGAGGAAAATGTTTTGTGCTTTGTTGTACTGCCCACCAATGATGATCACATCGTCGTGATCTTCATTGATAAGATAACTGGCCAGTGGGAAATAGTTAGTCACGATTTGAACATCTTGACCACACAACTCTTTACCGAGCAAGAAGGCGGTCGAACCACAGTTAATTACCACACTGTCACCTGGATTGCAGAGCTTAGCCGCAGCCATGGCAATCTGTGATTTTTCATGGAAATGATCCGTACTGTCGATATTTAACGGCGTCCACGCTCGCTTTCTAATCTCTAAACGTTCAGCACCATTGCGAACTTTCTTTAGCTTACCTAGCTCATCTAACTTAGAAATATCGCGGCGTGCCGTTGCTGGTGACACGTTAAATTTCTCAATAATATGCGTGACGTTGATGGTGTGCATATTGTCTAGCAAAGACAGTATCTCGTTATGTCTTTGTACTTCGTTCATGGTTATCACCTTATCTTTTCATCAAGTGATTACTTGGTGATTATTTATGATTTGTTTTGATTCTATTTCTCATCCATCACAATGTCAAACACTGGACGAACAAAACTTCCCTCTCGCTCACAATAAAACCTAACCAATTGATTTTATTTGAAATAAAATTTTAACTGTGACTTGAGTATCAAATAATGTCTCCATTTGGCGAAGAAATTGATAAAAATCAAAATAATCACAAATGAGCATTGAATGATTACTTTTGATTGGTAAAGTCTATTTCGTGAGCAAAACAGGATTGAAATCGGCATCACCTTGCTGATTCACTCTGACCTACACCCAGCTTCGAGTAAGACGGGAATACACATAACGATAAATAGAGAATCAAGGGGTAAAGATATGCAGTTCATCTACGATATCTTCTACATTTTTTATAGCCAAGTAATGACTAAAGCACCTTTGCTGCTGGGCTTAGTCACCCTTATCGGTTACTGGTTATTAAGAAGAGATACCACCACCATCATTAAAGGGTCGATCAAAACCATCGTCGGCTTTATGTTGGTACAAGTGGGTGCAGGAACCTTAGTGGCAGGCTTTAAGCCTGTGATTGAGAAATTATCGGAATATCATGGTTTAACTGGCTCGGTTATCGACCCGTACACCTCAATGATGGCCACCATGGAAATCATGGGGGATGATTATTCTTGGGTTGGTTATACCGTACTACTGGCACTGGCGATCAACATCTTGCTCGTTTTGCTGCGCCGCTACACAGGCATTCGCACCATCATGCTAACGGGGCATATTATGTTCCAACAAGCAGGGTTAATTGCGGTGTTCTACCTTGTGCTGGGCGCAAGCATGTGGGAAACCATCCTTTATTCGGCTGTTTTGATGGCGCTCTACTGGTCTATCTCCTCCAACATTATGTTCAAACCCACCGAAGCCGTCACGGGTGGAGCCGGTTTCTCCATCGGCCACCAGCAACAAGTCGCGTCTTGGATTGCAGTTAAGATTGCCCCCAAATTGGGCGATAAAAACGAAAGTGTCGACCACCTTGAGCTGCCTAAATGGTTGCACATTTTCCACGACAGCATTGCCGCAACCGCGATTGTGATGACGCTATTTTTCGGCATTATTTTGCTCTCATTTGGTCTAGACAACCTGCAAGCAATGGCGGGAAAAACCCATTGGTCTATCTACATTCTGGAAACTGGCCTTAAATTTGCGGTAGCGATTCAAGTTATCGTAGCGGGTGTGCGTATGTTCGTTGCCGAACTGTCTGAAGCCTTTAAAGGTATCTCAGAGCGCGTCATTCCTAACGCGGTTTTAGCCATTGACTGCGCCGCTATCTACGCGTTCTCACCTAACGCCATGGTGTTTGGTTTTATGTGGGGCGCGATTGGTCAATTTACGGCGGTGCTGGCCATGCTCGCTTTTGATGCACCGATCATGATCATTCCCGGCTTTATCCCGATGTTCTTCTCCAACGCGACCATTGGTGTTTTTGCCAACCACTTTGGCGGCTGGCGCGCGGTCATGAAGATCTGTTTTGTGATGGGTATCATCGAAGTCGTTGGCTCAGCATGGGCCATTCACATCTTCAACCAATACGGCACCGAATTCAGTGGCTGGATGGGCATGGCCGACTGGGCGCTAGTCTTCCCGCCAATCATGCAAGGCTTATCCGTCTCAAAACTGTTCTTCTTTGTGCTGATTGCATTGGCTGGTGTGTACATGTTCTTCGCCTCTAAAAAACTGCGTGAAGAGGAAGATGCACAAGGTTTGGTGAACATCAGTGACGATCCAGAAGTCATCGCCGCCGTCGAACAAGCACTGAAAGTCAGTGATGGCGTGCGCCCGGTCAGCATTTTAGCCGTGTGTGGCAATGGGCAAGGCTCCTCAATGATGATGAAGATGAAAATCGGTAAGTATCTGGAGAAAAAAGGCATTCCACACGTGATGGATTCCTGCGCAGTGTCTGATTATAAATCTAAGCTCGCCACCACCGACATCATCGTCTCATCAAAACATCTCTCTGGTGAGATGGAGCCCGGAGAAGGCAAGTTTGTGCTCGGCGTACAAAACATGCTGAATCCGAACTCTTTTGGTGATGAGCTGCTCGATATCATCGATAAAAACTTTGTCACTTTGAAATAGCTATTACTACAAAACGATAAGTACAAAAACGATAGGTACAAAAACAATAGGTGCCAGACGCACTGGCACCCACTCTGGAGATAGAACCATGGGACTGAAACAATCACTGATCGACAATGATTCCATCCAATTAAATGCCCAGGCGAGCACTTGGCAAGAGGCGATCAAAATTGGTACGGATAGGCTGATCAAATCAGGAGCCATCCACCCCTGCTATCACGATGCCATCATCAGCAGCGTTGAACAATTAGGCCCGTATATCGTCATCGCGCCGAATCTTGCCCTGCCTCATGCTCGTCCTGAAAATGGCGTGATCAGAACCGCCTTTGCTTTAGTGACGCTGCAAACGCCTGTCTATTTTGACGGCGAAGATGAACCGGTCGATGTGCTGATCACCTTGGCTGGTAGCTCGTCTGATCAGCATATGGAAGGATTAATGGAAGTAACCCAAGTGCTGGATGATGAAGAGAGCGAGACAGGCGTTGATCTCGATAAACTGCGCCGTTGTCGTACCGCGCAGGATGTTTACCAAGTGATTGATCAAGCGTTAGCGGCGCAATTGGTCGAGTGAGGATGTCATGTATAGCGAACTAAAACAGCGAGTATTTGCGGCAAATCTTAAGCTTCCCCAATACGGTTTAGTCACTTTTACTTGGGGTAATGTGTCAGAAATAGACCGCGAGAAGGGCGTCATCGCCATCAAACCTTCTGGCGTGGAATACGATGTAATGAAAGTTGATGACATGGTGATCGTTGATCTTAACGGCGCGATTGTGGAAGGCACACTTAATCCATCCAGTGATACCGCCACTCACCTCGAACTCTATAAAGCTTATCCAGAGATTGGCGGCGTGGTACACACCCATTCGCGCAGTGCCACTATTTGGGCGCAAGCGGGCATTGACATTCCTGCTTTAGGAACCACTCACGCCGATTATTTTTACGGTGACATCCCCTGCACACGCAAACTTTCTTGCGATGAAATCGCTGGCCAATATGAGAAAAATACCGGCCTTGTGATCATCGAAGAGTTCAAACATCGTCACATTGATCCGATGGCAGTGCCAAGTGTGATTGTCGCCGGGCATGCTCCTTTCTCTTGGGGCAAAGATGCTAACGATGCGGTTCATAACGCTGTCGTCTTGGAAGAGATTTCCGCCATGGCGCTGGCAACTCGTTCACTCAACAGTGGCATCAAGATTCAACCGGAATTATCCGATAAACACTATCAACGTAAGCATGGTGATAACGCTTACTACGGCCAAAGGTAGCGGCTATGTATAAAGTTCTCGCGCTCGACCTTGATGGCACGGTGTTGACTGATGAACACACCATTCATCCTCAGCTAAAGCAGGCGATTCAACAAGCGCAGCAACACTGCCACGTGGTGATCGTGACTGGCCGTCACCACACGGCGGCTAAACCCTATTATCAAGAATTGGGGCTCACAACCCCCATCATCTGCTGCAACGGCACTTATGTGTATGACTACCAAAATGAAAAAGTGCTCAAGCACAATGCCATCACCAAACACGATGCATTGACCTTTCTTGCACTGGCTAAAGAATTTCAAATGAAACTGGTGATGTATGTGACCGACGCGATGACCTATTCCAAGCGTAGCCCAATCGCCTACATGCAAGCGTTAGAAAAATGGGCCAACCAGTATCCACCGACGGCACAGCCCAAAATCGAGCAAATTGACTCGTTTCGTCACCGCGTCGAGCAAGAAACGTTTATTTGGAAATTTGTGGTTGAAGGGCTACCGAGTTCCGTTGAACGCCTTGCCCAACAAGCTTGGGTACAAGAGACATTCAATGGCGAGCGTTCATGGTCGAATCGCGTCGACTTCGCTGCCAAAGGTAACAGTAAAGGTCAGCGCTTGGCTGAATATGTGCAATCACTTGGCTACCACGCTAATCACGTGTTGGCTGTCGGCGATAACCATAACGACATTTCCATGCTCGACTACGCTGGGCTCGGTGTGGCGATGCTCAATGCCGACGATACGGTGAAATCCCACGCCAAACTGATTTGTACAACCGATAACAATCACGACGGGCTCGCCCGTTTGATCCGTGACAAAATTCAAGGATAACTCTCATGACTAAACCAATGATCCAAATCGCTCTCGACCAAACTGACCTTATTTCTGCCATCGAAGTGGCAAAAAACGTAGCAAGCTTTGTGGATGTCATCGAAGTCGGCACCATCCTCGCCTTTGCTGAAGGCATGAAGGCCGTCAAAACGTTACGCCATAATCACCCTGACCATATTCTAGTGTGTGATATGAAAACCACCGATGGCGGCGCTATTTTGGCGCGGATGGCATTTGAAGCTGGCGCAGATTGGATCACCGTTTCTGCCGCAGCGCATATCGCCACCATCAGCGCTTGTAAGAAAGTCGCCGATGAACTGGATGGCGAAATCCAAATCGAAATTTACGGCAACTGGACCTTTGCTGATGCACAAGCGTGGATTGACCTTGGTATCACTCAAGCCATTTATCACCGTTCAAGAGATGCCGAACTGGCCGGTATTGGTTGGACAAGCGAAGATGTTGAGAAGATGCGAACTCTATCCGATATGGGGCTTGAGCTTTCCATCACAGGTGGCATCGTTCCAGAAGATCTCTATTTATTTGAAGGCATTAAGGCCAAAACGTTCATTGCGGGGCGTGCATTGGTCGGTGAAAAAGGTCGCATCACTGCCGAAGCACTACGCAGTCAAATCGATCGTTTTTGGTGCTAGGAGGCCGTATGTATCAACATTTGCCACGCCAACGTATCGGGTTGTATGAAAAAGCGCTCCCCAATCATTTCAGTTGGGAAGAAAAGCTCGCCACAACAAAAGAGCTGGGGTTTGATTTTTTAGAGATATCCGTCGATGAGTCGGATGAACGTCGTCAACGCTTAGACTGGGATGATGCAACCATCTATCAGCTACGAAGATGGTGTGAGCAATACCAAATCCCGCTGCAATCGATGTGCCTAAGTGCACACCGCAAGTTTCCTTTTGGCTCGTCAGACCCCGCCATTAGAGAGCAAGCCATTCTGCACATGGAGAAAGCAATTACCTTAGCTTACAAACTGGGCATTCGCACCATCCAACTCGCAGGCTATGATGTCTATTACGAACCCGCTAATAAAGAAACTCATCAACGTTTCATTGAAGGCATGCAGCTTGCCGCCAAATTGGCCGAGCGTGCTGGCGTGATGCTGGCAGTGGAGATCATGGATACCAGCTATCTTAATTCACTGAGCAAGTTCGAAATACTAAAGCGGGAAGTACCCTCCCCCTATTTTATGGCGTATCCAGATGTAGGCAACATTTCAGGTTGGAACTACGATGTGTGTACTGAATTGGCACTTGGTATGCCACACATTACTCAGATCCACCTTAAAGATACCCATTGCGTATCCTCTAGTTCCACGGGCCAATTTCGAGATTTGGTAATTGGTGAAGGAGAAGTCAATTTCGATGCTATTTCCCAAACGCTGAAAGAGGCAAACTGTGTTGTACCTATGGTGATCGAAATGTGGGCGCAAGATGAACATTGGAAACACAATATTCGTGTTGCGCAGCATCGGCTAAATCAAGCCTGCGATGCCGCTGATTCGCCTCGTTTATTCAACCTATAGCTCATTTATTCAATCTATAAATTGTGCTCGGGTGCATCTTTTATGCATCCTTCATCCTCATATTGGATAATGCCGCGCCCTCTCCCCCGTGAGCGCGGTAGCTTTTCTTGGCAAATATTGACATCACCAACACAATCGCGCAGAGTTGCTTTTTGATAACGCCCCGATGCATAACACTCTGAGAACCAATGAAATTACTTCACTTACAACTCTTCTGGTATGAAAAGCATCACACCCTTTTAGAAATGGAAGCGCTCCCTACGCTCACCCCAACCCAAGAGCAAGCGCTGGCAGAATGGGTTAAGTGTCGACGCAAAATATTAAGCTTTGAAGCTCACCAACATACTTGGGTAAAAGTGAATGTAGACGGTTTTTCTTCCGCTTTGCATTTAAAGCCTAATGGCACGTTGGTCGAGCGAGATCTGTTTGGTGAAAAAACACTGCAAGGATTATGGAAAGTCATCGACGGTTTCTTATTTATCAAAGTGATCAGTGGTGAATTTATTGTCGAATATCAGATTGTTGGCAATAACGAACACAGCATTCACTGCGGTATTGAGTACATCAACGGCCGAGTCAGTACCTACAGCAAATTTATTCAAACCAAATGAGAGTTTCCGAACCATTCCCTTGAAGCACTCGATATTAGCCAGTCGTAGGAAGAAAAATCTCACCGAGCATACATCTCACCGAACCACCGCCAATATCCTCAATGGTCTTCACATTACACGGCAGTAACTTACCGTGACTGGCCAGCTGTGCACGCTGCGCCGGCGAAAAGGCATCAAACGCCGATTGCGACATAGCGATCACTTTATCTCCTGCCGCCGTTTCCAATTGTAAAATGTTGCCGCAGAAACCGTTCATCTGCTCAAGTGAAATTGAGATGATCTGCTTATCTTTGGCCAGTGATTTAACCACAAAACGACGTTCAAACTCCGGAATCACTTCATCGCAAATCACGCAGAATGCTTCACCAACCGCCATCATCACATTGGTGTGATAAACCGGTTGGCCTGAAGGCAACGCCGTTTGAAAAGAGACCACGCGATCATAACCGATACGTTTGGCGTACTCCTCTAACACTTCACGGTCGCAGCGCTGTGACAACGCCGAATAGATGGTTCGATTAAGGTGATCCATCACCATCACACCGGTGCTTTCAAGATAAGCCTGCTGGTCTTGATACGCGAGCAACGAATCTTGCGCCAATACCTTGCGGCCTGACAAAGTAAGGGCTTCAACCAACGCTTGTGGGCGCACTTCTTGCTGTCGATTTTTACAAGCCATCGGAAAGATAAACAAGGTTCCCTCTGGCGTAGTGCTAAACCAGTTATTGGGAAAGACGGCATCTGGCGTTTCCACTTCAGATAATGGGTAATCAAACTCCACTACTTGTACGCCTTCGAGACGCAGTGTCTCAACCATGCTTTGATATTCGGCCATGGCTTGGATGCGAACTTGTTCGGTACTCAATGCAACTTGGTGTTGAAATTCATTATCTTGCGCCGTTTGAGCGTTAAATTTGAACTCTTTTGGCGGCACCATTACGACACAATTGGCATTTTGCACCGTATTCACGGCTGGCTGTGTGATCACTTGCTCCTGCAACATCATAGAAACTTTCCCTTCTACTCACTTTAGGCCAATTGTAAGCATAATGTTAAAATAACATTGACTGAATTTTGGGTTATTTCATCGAATAACTCCTATTAATTACTGAGAAAACTACTTTTCACATTAAAAATTACGGCAAAATCTCCATCACACCTAAAAATATTCACCCTTATTCAAAAAATATTCACAGTAAAAACTCACTTAAAAGTAGCGCAACTCGTTTATGGTTCTCTTATCGTCGATAACGATATTTAACTCACTTCACTTTTTCACCCGATGGACGTTACTGACCATTCGAGCCGATGCTTGCTGCATTGACCACAGTATTAATCAGGCGCCGTTTTCTAGAGCCAAGCGCGAAAAGTAATCCGCCACTTATGTTGTGATTTCGTTATACTTCTGTTCGGCTTACTCCATCATTTGCTCCTCTTATAGGAGTTCAACGTTAGATTCTCGCGTTCTAGGCTTTTGGTCTCTCATACTTTAGCGAGAATTGGCATAAGGATTTTCGATGTATAAAAAATTTGAAAGCTTTACCCAAGCTTTTCCCAAAGAGGAACCCAAACAGCCTCCTGCGACCTTATGGGCATTTTGTCGTTACTACACGCGCGGCTTTGAAAAACCACTCATGTTAATGGCGTTAATCAGCACGTTAATTGCCGTTGTTGAAGTATCACTGTTCGGTTTTATGGGCCAACTGGTGGATTGGCTCTCATCCAGTAACCCAGAGACTTTCCTAACTGAGAACCGAGACACCTTGATCGGTTTATCTATTTTAGTACTCGTGATCATGCCACTTTTGATTGGCATCTATTCACTGTTGATCCACCAAACTATGCTCGGCAATTATCCCATGTCGATCCGTTGGTTAGCGCACCGTTATCTGCTCAAACAAAGCCTCTCTTTTTACCAAGATGACTTTGCGGGAAGAATTGCCACTAAAGTGATGCAAACGGCGTTATCCATCCGCGAAACCGTGATGAAGACCTTGGATGTGTTTGTCTATGTGTCAGTCTATTTCACTGCGATTGTGGTGATGTTGGCGCAAGCAGACTGGCGTTTAATGGTGCCGATGCTCGTCTGGCTCGCGGCCTACATTTGCATTCAACTTCACTTTGTACCACAGCTTAAAAAAGTGGCATCAGAACAAGCCGATGCTCGCTCAACCATGACAGGGCGCATTGTCGATAGCTACACCAATATTGCCACAGTCAAATTGTTCTCACACACCCGCCGAGAAACCGACTATGCCGAACAAGGCATGGAGAGCTTTTTAGACACGGTTCACCGCCAAATGCGTTTAGTGACTGGCTTTAACCTGTGCGTTGAACTCGCCAATTATATTTTGGTGTTCGTGATTGCGGCGACTTCGATTTATCTATGGATGCAGAGTGCCATCAGTATTGGTGCAATCGCGATTGCGATCAGCCTTTCATTGCGCATTAATGGCATGTCGAAATGGATCATGTGGGAAGTCGGTGCACTCTTTGAAAACATGGGCACAGTCGTGGATGGCATGAAAACCCTCTCGAAACCGATCACCATTGAAGATAAACCCAACGCAAAACCGTTGCAGGTTGCACAAGGTGGCATCGAATTTGATGACGTGAGTTTCCACTATGGCGAGAATAAAGGCGTTATTAACCATTTAAACCTGACCATTAAACCGGGTGAAAAAGTGGGTTTAGTAGGGCGTTCTGGCGCTGGAAAATCGACTTTAGTCAATTTACTGCTTCGTTTTCATGATGTTGAAGGTGGGCAAATTCGCATCGATGGGCAAGCGATCAATGAGGTCACCCAAGATTCATTGCGCAGCAAAATTGGTATGGTGACGCAAGATACTTCACTGCTGCATCGCTCGATCCGCGATAACATTTTGTATGGCAACCCTGATGCAAGTGAGGAACAACTGCTGCAAGCCACCCGACAGGCACACGCGCATGAGTTTATCGAAACACTCACCGACCCATTTGGTAACCTAGGTTATGATGCGCAAGTGGGCGAGCGCGGCGTAAAACTGTCTGGCGGCCAGCGCCAGCGAATTGCTATTTCCCGCGTGCTGTTAAAAGATGCGCCACTATTGGTACTCGACGAAGCCACATCCGCACTCGACTCCGAAGTGGAAGCGGCAATTCAAGAGAGCTTAAATGAGCTGATGCAAGGCAAAACCGTGATTGCCATTGCTCACCGTTTATCAACCATTGCCGCAATGGACAGGTTGATCGTACTCGATAAAGGTAACGTCGTTGAGCAAGGCACACACCAAGAGTTGATCGCTCAAAACGGCATTTATGCACACCTATGGGCGCACCAAACAGGTGGCTTTATCGGTTGCGACGACATTGAGATTACTTAATGGTTTATCAACGGAGTTTGCGCTCCGTTGATGCTTCCACAATTCACTCTTTTTCCTTAGAATTCGCCCATTCCCTTTATTTAACTAGATTTGGATTATGAACAAGAGCTTACTCACTAATATCATTGCGCTAGCGCTCCTTGCTGCGGGCTATCAACTGGATAACACTATTGCGCTGTATGCGGGCTTATTTGCCTTCTCTGGCGCAATCACCAACTGGCTTGCGATTCACATGCTGTTTGAAAAAGTGCCAGGACTATATGGCTCGGGTGTGATACCTGCTCGCTTTGAAGAGTTCAAAACCGCAATCAAGAGCCTGATGATGGAGCAATTTTTCACTCAGTCCAATATTGACCGCTTCCTCAGTAAAGAGATGACGGGCAGTAAAACGTTGGATCTTGAGCCTGTGATTGCCAAAGTTGACTTCAACCCAACCTTTGATTCTTTGGTCGAAGTGATTGCAAACTCTCCATTTGGCGGCATGCTGGCGATGTTTGGTGGAACCGACGCGCTACAACCACTCAAGCAACCGTTTGTCGAAAAAATGCAGCAATCTATGATTGATATCAGCCAAAGCGATAGCGTTAAACAAGCGCTCAAAGAGCAGTTAGAAGCTCCTGAGATGATTGAAGAGATCACCGCTAACATCGAAAACATCATCGATCAACGTCTCAATGAACTCACGCCTAAATTGGTGAAAGAGATGGTACAGAAGATGATTAAACAGCACCTTGGCTGGTTGGTTGTTTGGGGTGGAGTATTCGGTGGTTTGATTGGTGTAGCTTCCTCCTTCTTTGCCTGATTGCCGTTACTTATGTGATTGTAAAATATGATTATAAAAAGCCAGCACGTTTAAATGTGCTGGCTTTTTTATGATGGCTTGTGACCCGTTAACAGAGATGAAGACGCGTTAATAGTGGCTTTAATTTAGGGTGATCTAAAGGGTACACTTTGGGTATCACAAGGTAAATCATGCTGACAAACAGCAAGGAGCCGTATAAATCAACCGGACGATGCATCCCTAACCATAAGCGGCTAAAGGCGACTCCACAGGCCCAAAGCAATAGACCCGCTGCAAAAACATAGCGCTTTTGTTCAATAAACAGACCACCAAAGAAAGCCAGACAAATAGCAGCGAAGATCGTATGGCCAGAAGGAAATGAATAGTCCTTTTCACCCTGCCAATGACGTAAGCGCCAGTCACTGACTTGGGTTGCGATGTCGGTCATCACACTTTCTTTTTGTAATTCACTCAATTTATAAAAATGCGCAGGGTTTGGGATAAGTAACTCATACGTCATTAATTCGGTGTATGGACGAGGGCTCTCTGTCAGATGTTTTAAACCCGTTTTGGCAGCCATACCAATCACCAATAACAAGCCAATTTGAATAATGCGGTTAAACAGTTCAATGCGGGAAGTCGCTGTCCGTGTTGCCAAAAAAGCCAACAAAGCAAAGGTAAAGCCAAAACCTTGCCAACCAGCCGAATCGGTTAAATAGGTAAAAAATGCACCGACGCCATCGCTCACTGGTGTGGTCAAATCAATCGAAGACCCAACCAATGAGATGGGAACTAACAGCAACGAGAACAAGGCTAAGAGTACTAAGCCCGATTTTTTGATTTGGATTTGCTTTTTCACGCTCAATAGACACCGCTGGATTATTGAAGATCAACATAATAACGGACGACACGCAAAGAACGTATCAAGCAATTGTCAATTTGAGGGAAAATAATCGCCCAGACCTCACCCTTTTTACTTATTTTCCTGACACAAAGAATTCATACATAATGTGTAGGAAAGGCAAACCAGACCATGTTCTGCCTAACCGAAACAACGTCTTCTTTCGTGCAAGATAGGAGACTCCAAGACCGTGAATGGATGATGGCAACAGCGTTGACCGACAGCAGGAATGCTAAAAAGGGAGCCGCAGCTCCCTTCAGCGGAAAATGATCAGGGCTTATGCGCCAATCACGCCGCCGTCTTCACGAGTGATCATCATAATGGTCGAACGCGGCTTGGTGGTTCCACCGTATGGGAAATGCGATGGCGCTTCATCTTCCCCAGGGTGTTGAACGCCAACAAACATGGTTTTTTGATCCGGTGAAAAAGTTAACCCGGTTATTTCACAAGCAATCGGCCCAGTTAGGAAACGTTTTACTTCACCAGTAATTGGATCCCCGCACAACATTTGGTTGTTGCCTTGCCCGGCAAAATCCCCTTTGTTGGAATAGTTGCCATCGGTTTGAATCCACAAGCGACCCGCTTTGTCAAAACCGATACCATCTGGGCTGTTGAACATGTTGTCTGCTGAGATATTGTCGCTGCCCGCATAGAGATCGCCTTTATGTACCGTTGGGTTGCCCGCAATCAAGTACAGATCCCATGCAAACACAGTGCTAGTGTGATCCTCATTGGCTGGCATCCAGCGCAGAATCTGGCCATAGTTATTCTTAGCGCGAGGGTTAGGACCACCAACAGGTTGCCCCTCTTTACCTCGGTTTTTATTGTTGGTCAGTGTACAGAACACGTGCTTATTATCAGGGTGAATCGCAACCCATTCAGGACGATCCATTGTCGTAGCACCCACTTGAGTCGCTGCGCGGCGAGCAAAAATCATCACTTCTGCTTGGTCCTTAAAACCATTTTCTGGCGTTAAACCATTTTTACCAAAGGTCAATTCAAGCCACTTTCCTGAACCTTTCAGCTCTTGCTCATTCATATCAAACTTAGCAACAAAGAGGGTTCCTTCTTCCAATAAGTTGCGATTCGCCGCATCGTTACCAGCTTGGTAGCGATTTTTTGAAACGAATTTGTATAGATGTTCACCGCGTTCATCATCGCCCAGATAGACCACAGCATGACCATCTTTATTGAGTGTAAGCGCCGCATTTTCATGCTTGAAACGACCTAACGCCGTGCGTTTGAGTGGCATCGATGTAGGATCGTTAGGGTCGATTTCTACCACCCAGCCAAAACGGTTTGGCTCATTCGGGTTTTTGGCAACATCAAAACGCTCATCATGTTGGTGCCACTGATAATCACTGGGTTTAGCTTCAACACCATAGCGCTTATGATCAGCGCTGAGCGTTACCGCATTTTGGGTTGTTCCAAAATATCCATTGAAGTTCTCTTCACAGGTAAGATAAGTGCCCCACGGTGTTTGACCATTGGCACAGTTATTCAAGGTTCCAAGCGCTCGCTTACCGGTTGAGTCAGCTTTAGTTTTAAGCAGCGAATGTCCAGCGGCAGGGCCAGTTATGACCATTTCGGTATTCGCCGTAATGCGGCGGTTACGTTGGCCTTGGCGATCAACCTGCCATGCATTATTGCGTTTCACTAGTTCCACAATCGTCACACCATGAGCGGCTTGTGCTTTACGCACATCATCTGCTGTCATCGATTTGCCTTTGTGATCAAACAAGTATTCGTAATTGGTGTATTCATTATTAATCGCAAGCACACCGCGATCATCCGAAATTGGGAAGAAGCTCATGCCATCGGTGTTATCACCAAATTGAAGTTCTTGTGCTCGCGAATCTTGTTTACCACTTTGGTCAAATGCTGGCGCATCAGCAAAAATTGGGTCACCCCATGACATCAATGGCGTCGCTTTGTACCCTTTAGGCACAATGACTTTATCAGCCGTTGATGCTGGAATAGCCTCAAAGTTGAGCAGTGAAGAGCTCGACTTTGCCGCCACAGCTTTAGCCACTGGGTTTAAGGATAAAAATGCACCAGCACTGACTGCCGCACTACTGGCCATAAAACGGCGGCGAGAGAGTCTCGCTTCGATCATTTCACTAAATTGAGACTCTTGCTCTTCACGCTTCCACATGTTTGCTCCTTGACTTTACTTGTCTTGTTATTGGATTTTGCAAGCAGCATAGCGGTCTATCGTGACAAATATGTTAAATTTAGATTGCTTAACGGTGACACTAAAACTAAGCAGCGTGGATCACATCCGGTGACAAAGCACATAGCTCATCTAAAATTTCTTTGGTCTGCTTAGAATAAATCAACTTCTCTTTCGCACCGATCAATTGGATGAGTTTTATCTTACCTGATAACACACATTGTCTTAGGCTTCTTAATACCATCTGGTTATCTAACGCATGATTCTCATCAACCCCTACTCCCGGAACTAAAGAGGCTAAATCAATCGTCACGATCAGTTGATCACAATGCTCTATGTAGTGACCTAATTGGCTTTTTAGTTGATTACGATGACGAAAACCACACTCATTCAGCGTTAACCAATCACAGCCTAAATCTTCTGCATACTCCCACACTTGGTTGGATTGATGCATTTCATCAATTCCAATACAAAATAGGCGCGTATTGTTATAGCGAGAGAGTGCAAAATGAAATGCAGAGCCAACTTGTAGGTCCAGCGTTTGTTTCAGCTCAAAATGATGTCCGATACTCACAATACCAACTTCGTCATTCTCAAAAGCCATCACTGGTAATGCATTGAGCAGCATTTCGTGACAATTCGCTAGTACGACGGGCACTGAGCTCAGTGCTAATTGATGACTCAAGGTGTCTTGAAAACGGGTGGCATTTTTATCTTTGACGACTATATGTCCCGCATCAGAGTAACAAGGCGTGGATTGACGCTGGTAGAGCCAATCTGATGCAAATTCAAGGCTCTGCTGAGCAAATTCAAACTCTACTTGAGACATTGGCTTTATCTGTTCACAGAGTGTCATGAACGTGAATGGATAAGCGGGTTGGCTCTGTGTACGACTCATACGGTAGCGTTTGAATAAACTTAGCATTATGAATTACCTTTCCGGTGGCAACGCTCTTGCTGCCTGTAATACATGTAAAATGATCCGCTGCTTGTTGGTTTCAACACGATGGGCTGGAGCCATCACTGAAATTGCGCCGATCAACTTACTCCCTTTCATTACGGGGGCACTAATTCCGGAAACGCCAGGATCAATTTCTGACGTGCTCACGGCGTACCCATTACGACGTATTTTTTCCAACTCTGTCTGCCATTTTTCCATTTGGTGGTCTTCACCAAAATAACGAAGAATTTTTTCACAGCGCGGAGCGGGTAAATACGCCAACATCACTTTAGATGAGGCACCTCGAAGCAGGGGTTGACTTTGACCCTGGACGAAGCTGCATCGAAGTGCCTGCATACTTTCTTTTTGGCTAACGCACAAGGCTCGGTATCCCACCGGAACCATGTATGCCGCCATTTCGCCTGTCTGTTTCTGTAATCGACTTAACACCGCATCGACTGCATCTAAATTGTGTTGACTCGTTTCATAACTGCGCATTAAAAGTAGAGCCGCCGAACCGATGATCAACGTTTTGTCGTGTGGGCTCTCTTCAATCAAGTTCCACTCTTTCAAAATCTTCAGATGTCGGTACAAACTACTCAGCGGAACTTGCAATTGTTCGCTCAAGGTTTTCGCTGATACTGGCTCTTCATTTACCGCCACTTGCATCAATAATTGCAGTGACTTTTCATTAACTTGGCTGGCCGATAATTTCGTTTCGTTCATGTTTTCTTTTTAGCCTCATTTATTCCACGCCTCAACTATGATTCTTATATATCGAGAATTTAAGATTAATAACAGACTTGCTTTCTCACCAAGTGAGAAAACATAACAATCTGATCAAAAAAAGGCTCCGCAGAGCCTTTTGAATAAGAAAGAAACAACCGTTACGCTAATTTAAATGTCGCCACTTTTGCACTCAGCTCTTCCGCTTGCTGCTTGAGTTCGTTGGATTGGCTCAAGCTATCTTCTGCACCAATGACCAGTTGCTCTGTCACATCCTTGATAGAAGTGACATTTTGTGTAATTTCACTAGTCACATGCGTTTGTTCTTCGGCTGCCGTCGCAATTTGCGTCGCCATATCACTGATCAAGGCAACCGCTGCTTTAATTTCTTCAAGCGCACCGGATGCTTTATCGGCATCTTCCACTGAGTTCTCAGCGAGCGTTGAGCTGCTTTGCATCAACGATACCGCACGTTTAGTGGTTTCTTGCAGGGTATCAATGGTTGATTTTATCTCTTCGGTAGAAGTATGGGTGCGCTGAGAAAGCACACGGACTTCGTCTGCTACCACTGCGAAACCTCGGCCTTGCTCACCGGCTCGCGCAGCTTCAATAGCCGCATTCAGCGCAAGTAAGTTGGTTTGTTCTGCAATGCCTTGAATGGTTGCCAGTACGGTCGAAATCTCTTGCGCGTGTTGGTTTAGTGCGGCAATCACGCCACTGGCCTCACTCACTGATTTTGCCAAGTTATTGATCGAGCCTTTGGTATGAATCACCAAGGCATGTCCATTGTTGGTGCTGGTTGCCGAGTCTTGCGCTGCTCTTGCCGTTTGCTCTGCGTGAGAGGCTATCTCTTGCGTTGCCGACGCCATTTCAGTGACCGCAGTAGCGACCATCACAATTTCTTGCTGCTGGTGACTAAGCTCTGATGCCGATTGATTAGCGCGATGCGCGCCATGTTCTGATTGCGCTTCCAATTGATGAGACTGGTGACGAATATGGCCAATAAGTTGTTGTAAACTTTCCACAAAGGTATTGAAGTTTCTGGCCAATTCACCTACTTCATCGCTGTTCTCTACTTCAATACGTTGGGTTAAGTCACCACTACCGTTTGCAATTTGTGCCAACGCTTGAGAAACATTATTCAAAGGACGGAACAAAATATTACACAATAAGTTGAACAGCAGAGTACAGAGTATGACGACAACGGCAGTAACAATGAGCTGGCTGAAAGTAGCTTCAGATAAAGGTGCGATGAGCGAATCGTGATTGATGACCACAACAGTACTGAGATTCGTTCCGTTGATGCTTCGGGCGTAGAGAACATACTCCTCACCTCGAATATCCACCAATAAATCGCTGCTTTTCGCAATCGCTTGGCGGATATCAGCGAAATTTAAACCCAGATCAGAAACACTTTTATTGAGCAGCTTAGTATCACTATGGGTAAAAATATTGCCTTTATCGTTAGCAATAAACATATATCCCTCACCCGGCAAAATAACTTGCTTCATGCTGTTGAGGATGTCAGTAATTTCTACGTCGGCGCCTAAAACGACTTGTTGGCCATTTAAATTCAGTGCCTTACCTAATGAAACCACATTAGCGCCCGTTGCCGCAGCAACGGTTGGGTTATCCATAAACACTTTTGATGGGTTTGCTTTAGCGTTTGTATACCAGCCCCATTTGCGCGGATCATCGTTCCCCGGCGGCAAGATGACACCATTAGCGTTGTTTTGCGAACCGTCGGGGTAAGCAAGAAATACGTTGTCAAACGCTGCAGAATCTCGAACTTGTTTTAAATGTGTCACGATGGCTTGTTTCTCGGCATCTTGCGACAGCGAGGTTAAAGCACGCTCTTTCGACAGTAACCAGTCCGTCACATACTGATTATAAGAAGCGGTGGTACTTTGTAATCGTTGTTCAACATCAATATCTAATCGCTCCAGTGCAGCTCGATACGACAATGCTTCAACGAGTAATCCCCCAAGAATAATGGCAGCGCTGGCTGAAATCGCCAGTTTGTTTTTTAACGACATTTTTTTAAACATAGGTAGACCTATTTGTAATAGTAATTTAACTCAAACCGATAAAATTCTCGATCAATTGGACATTATAATTTCAAGCCTCGAAATAAAACTTGAAGCGGTCCACGTCTTTGTCATTGCTCACAAAGGACTACAAAATAGCATAGTGCATTTAACACATTTATATCATGTGAGTCAGAGAGTTGATTACTCATCACTTTGGAACTAACTTCTAATTTTGAGTGAATTTTTTGGTCTAACCTTTTATAGCCTCACCATAGTAACCGCAGGAAATAGGCGAAAAAAAAGAGAACAAACGCTCTCTTTTTGACCACAATTAACCAGAAACTTATCGGGTCAACAGTGACTTCAATGAAAGTTCATCAGTACTATAGAGCTTGTGGCTAATCCAGTAACTGGCGATACCAATCATGATATACACAAATAAATTACCCCAACCAGCACCTTCAAAAGCCGTGAACATGTTTGAAGAAGTCATTAACTGCAACGGCAAGTTGAAAATCGCGTGGTAAAACTCCCCTACAATGTCAGAATTCAGCATAACAATCGAGATCCATTTAAGCACGAAACCGCCCACGAACATCACAAGGATCGGCGAATTAAATATCTGTGAAATAACTAAAGTAAAGCAGGCTAATGGCAGCATCGTCACAGCAATCACCCACATGATACTGAGGTAATTCAACCAGTGTTGAACGGCATATCCTAGAGAACGTTGTTCAAATAGTAGGGCTAAACGGTTTTCTGTCGCTAAGTTAAGCCCCCACAGCAGAGCGTCCGCACAAATGACTAACACGGAACAGACCACTGGAATTACAAATAAGCCAAACCCCAGTTTCACTATGTGGGTCATATTGTTCGTCACTGGCATGCTGCGCCAGAACATCGAGCTTCCCTCTTTGCGCTCCTTGCGGAATGTTCTGGGGAAATAGAGTGAACTGAGCATTAGCGAAATAAAACCAACAAGCATGATGATAAAGGTGTTGAAATCATCCACAAATTCGATATGGACATCACTGATGTCACCACCAAATTCCATCTCAAAAAACAGGTTGTGTTGCAGTGTATTGTTCATTAACAAACTGATGAACAATAGGGTTCCGCATACTAATAGAAACAAAGGAATACGCGTAACATTTTTGTTTTCAATCAGCTCTTTTTCAAGCATATAAATACTGGGGTGCATTATGCGCTCTCCTTCTGCAAGGCAAGAAATAGTTCAGCAAGTTTTACACTGTAAATAGAACCAAGCCCTTCAACGGCTTGACGGTGTTCTGAAGTCAACAACCACTTTGTTGTTCCCAAGCTTGGCTGAGATGCCAAAGGACGATAGGTTTGGATAACGTCTTGATGTGCGTTACTGGCCTCTAGAACAAAATACCCTTGTGTAATCGCCTCCATTGAGTCTTGCAGCACGACCTTACCTTGCTTCAAGATCAGCACATCCGTTAGCAAATGTTCAATTTCCGAGACTTCATGACTAGCAATAATCAAGGCACGCTCACCATCATGGAACCATTCGAGTAAGTGACGATAGAAGGTATCACGGTAGATTAGGTCCAAACCAAGAGTTGGCTCATCCAAAATCAGCACTTTGGTATCGGTGGCAATCACAATGGCTAAATGCAGTTGTACTTTCATCCCTTTTGATAAGGTACGAATTTTACTTGATAAACGAATGTTGGTTTGTGCAAGGACTTGCGTGGCCTTGTCTAACGAGAAGCTGGGATGCACACCTGACGTATAACGCAAAATTTGTTTAACCGTCATCCAATCTGGCAACACATTGACGTCTGAAATGTAGGAAAGATGCGCCATCACTTGCGCATGTTCCGTAATCGGATTTAAGCCTTGGATCAAAATGTCACCTTGATAATGGTGAGCACCGAGTAACGACTTAATTAAGGTCGACTTGCCCGCACCATTATGTCCGAGCAAACCGAGCACCTGTCCTGCGTAGAGCTTAAAGCTCACATTCTGCAGAGCTTCCGACTCGGCATGCTTTGCGTACTGTTTAGATACACCGTTGACTTCGACTAATGGATTCATTGGTCACCTTCAATATGCTGTTGTAGTTGGTTGATAAAATCCTCAAGCGGCATCGCCAATAGCTTGAGTGTTTGTGCAATTTCTGGGATCTGTTGCTCTAAAAAGTGCTGCTTTTGTTTCGCCTGTAATTGCGCTAGCGCTCCTTTCGCGACATACATACCTTGACCTCGTCTTTTTTCAACAATGCCTTCGTCAACAAGCAGTTGATAGCCTTTCATGACAGTTAAGTGATTGATTTTCATATCTGCCGAAACGGTTCTTACCGAAGGCAACGCACTATCTTCTAGCCAAATACCTTGTAGGATCTGCTCGGTAATTTTGTCGGCTAGCTGACGGAATATGGGTTGGTTATCTTGCCAATCTGTCACAATTTTATACCGATATAGTGTTATACACATATATAACACTAAAGCAAAAATATTGAATTGCAAGTGATGAATGAAAAAACATAGAAAAACGCACAAAAAAGCCTCGTGTTAGAACGAGGCTTGAAGTCATTGTTTGCAATAAAAAGTTTATTAAACCCGTTAGCTCATTGAGGTAGCTGGTTTATTAAAGCAATCAGCTTGTTGGACAACTCGCAGGACCAATCTCTTTCCATACTCCCCACACACCAGTAGTCGATGGGTTTTCGCCAGTTGTCCACCACTTGGCTTCCCACACTTTACCAGCCCAAGAAACTTGTTGACCGCCAGTATAAACCGCTGATTTATCCCACAAGTTACTGCAAGTGTCACCACCAGAATCTTTCTTCGCCACGATAACCGATGCACTTGCAGAGGCCGCCGCTTTACCATCACTGACAGTTACAGTGAAGCTTAGCGTGGTGTCTTGGGTATACTCAGGAGCAACAAACGAAACACTCGCACCTTGAATGGTTGCATTTAGGCCTGCAGGTACATCCCATGCGAAAGTTAAGGTGTCTTGATCGGCGTCACTTGAAGCGGAAGCGTCCACCACCACAACCTCACCAGCACTGGCATTGCTTGGCGCAGTAATCACCGCCACTGGTGGCGTGTTCACAGGCTCAGTTGCTTTAGGTTTGACCGTTACAGTCACAACATCAGAAGCCGTTGCGCCTTTGTTATCTGTGACCGTCAACTTGAACGTCAGCGTTTGTACTTGTACCACTTCGGCCGCGTCAAAACTGGCTCGTGCAGAATTAGCGTTTACTAAGCTCACTGCTGTGCCCGCCGTTTGCTGCCACACGTAACTGACAATAGTGCCATCACTGTCTTTTGATGCACCGCCATCAAGAACAACACTCACCAGACCAACCACCGATTGATCAACACCTGCATTTGCAGTGGGCACGCGGTTCGCGGGGGGTGTAGTACCTCCTCCTGCTAAGCTTTCATGCATCGCATTTAGGATGTCACCATTATCAGCGTCAATCTCCCAAGAGAACAACCCGGCCAAACCAAGGTTTCGAGCATAGGCGCCCTTGGCTTTGATTGAACGGTTATCGTCAAAAGTAACCAGTTGGCCCGTTGTACGATTCCAAACCCAAGGTGCTTCAGCTTGTGCATCGTATCCATATTCAAAGCCATTAATACCGGTATTATTAGCCCCTAACATGAATGATTTGATGCCTTTATAGTCAATCACACCCGCTTCCCACACACCTTGCGCGGAAGTGCCTTTCAATTTTCCGTTACCTACCCCTGTCATCGGATCGGTTGGATCACTTAATGAAGCCGGCATCACCCCTTCCCAGCCACGGCCATACATAGCCGCACCTAAGACTAACTTATTAGCAGGGACACCCTGTGCTAGCAGTAACTGGATACCGTTATCCGCCGTATAAGCTGGGCCTTTATAAGGTTCGCCATTTTCATCTACTCCTTTCCCATCACACTGACCAGGGCGCATGAATGATCCGCAGTAAAGCGCGGTTTGGTGGCCTAATACGTTATTCCAACCGCCATAAAAGTCATAAGTCATGGCAAAGATGTAATCCATATATTGAATGGCTTCGCCATAATTAACATCTTCAATCTTGTCATGACCAACACCAATTGCTGACGTGAGCTCATAAGTACGACCAGTTTCCGATTGCAATTCATCAAGCATGGCACGCAGTTCACGCATTAACGCAATGTACGCAGGACCATCATTGACTGGGTCACCGCGATCCGCTGCTTGACCACCTCCTCCAGGAAATTCCCAGTCGATATCCACGCCGTCGTAGAATTTCCACGTGGTTAGGAATTTCTTCACTGAGGCGACAAAGGTATCGCGGTTGGCTTTGGTGGTAAAATCAAAAAATGGGTCAGAGAGTGTCCAACCACCGATAGAAGGGATAATTTTCAGATCTGGATTGCGCTGTTTGAGCGCCATCAACATGGCATAGTTGCCCTTGATCGGAGAGCTGTATTGGTGACCCGCTTGCGGGAAACTCTTTTGATACGCCGCCCAAGGGTCATGGATCACCACTTCGTAATCATTCACCCCATTACATGCTGTCATCAACGCGTTGTAGCTGTTTCCACCAACGGATTTCAATGATTCGTTAGGGCCACAAATTGGAATGAAGCCGTATAGAATATGCGTCAGATTATCAGCCGGGATGTTATCTACCGTATATTTTCGGTCATAGATGCCCCACTCAACAAAGTAGGTTCCAACCACCGTATCTTTATCGGTCGTGTAAGTCTTGTTATTGGGATCAATATTCATCACCAAAGGTTTGAGATGTGAACCATCGGTATCGGCAATTGTTATCTCAACGGGTGCACTTTTGCTGCAACCTGTCGCGTCGCAAGCTTCGATTGCCATTTGGTAAACACCACCTTGTGCATAACTGAAGTTTGCGGTGGTTTGGCTACCAGTGATTGGGCCTGTCGCGACCTGTGCGCCATCAAAATAGATTTTATATGTGTTGCCCGTTGTACCACTCCATTGGTTAAACTTAACGGCAATCGGCGCTTGATCATAATATTTGACCATTTGGTTATAACCAGCCGTGCTTTCCATGGCTAATTCAACTTTAGAAAACTGTAGATTATTCGACCCATAGACATCGACGCTAGGGGTTGCTGGTGCTGCCATTGCCGTGCCCGAAAGAGCCATTGCAATACTTGCGGCGCACAAAGTAATACGATTCATACCTATATCTCTCATTTCTGAATGTTTCACTTACATTTAAGCAAGCTGCTCTTCTGATAAGGCATTGAAGAACATCCATTTCAGTATTTACAAGACTTATTTTTTTTAGCAAAAAAATAAAAACGCTTTTCGAGTCATCGTTAAAATTTTGTTATGGGGATTCACCGTGTTACATCTTAAAAGCAATTCTGAGTCAGGAATTCAGAATTTTGACAAAGCAAAGCAGGTAAGTTTAATTTTTTACGCTAATTAAGGCCTCTGAAGAAGACTGAATGGCATAATTTAAAATTTAGAGAATGACATTATCACGTGACTAACGATCTGATAATATTGACGAATGCATGACGCATGCCTCGTACTAAAGATGTTACATTTCAATGAAAATTAGTCACTTATGCCGTTGAGAACTTGCTTTTACAACTAACTATCGGCAACCTCTACTCTATTGCTTGCAAGGATAAAATAATGAACCTAATTAAACCGGCTTTATGTACATTAACCATGATCTTTAGTGCCTCTGTATTAGCTAATATCACTCTTGAAATTCCAGACACCATTAACTTATTAGCGGTGAATGGTCAGAAGCCCGAAACTTCTGGCAGCCTATTTTCCTCAGCGAAAAGCCTTGAGCTGGCCGATGGTGAACAACAAATCGTCTTCAAATACGCGCCTTATTTTACGCAAGGGAAGGACCGCGTGATTATCGAAAGCGATGCGGTCATTGCCACATTCACCGTAAAGGATGCAAAACTGAATTTTGCCATGCCTGAATACCGTGATGCACATCGAGCAGAGAAAGAGATTAAAACAATGCAATGGTCACTGATTGACCAAGCAGGCCAAACACTAGAGATAAAGCAAGATCGCCTTCTTAAAGAAGGGTATCAAGTAGGCCGTGACTATATCCGTGAAGCAAATGACTATAATCGCGCAGGGGGTATTGCGGCTATTGGAATGACGGATGTTGCTATGCTGCAAAATGAACTAGCTCAGTCAGGAAATGTACAAAACGCCGCCGAAGAAATGCTGCATTTTTGGTACAACAAGGCTGATGAGAAAACGAAAGCACGCTTTAAAGAATTCGTTAACCAACAGTAATAACATCTCAATATGAGCTCTCTGAATTGAGAGCTCATTAGTATTGAAGTAGTTTGTGCTTAGCTTACCAGAACAGCATCGCAATCATGGTCAGCAAGCCAATACAAGCAATATTTAACATCATACCCACTCGCATCATCTCACTTTGCTTAATGTGTCCAGAGGCAAACACTATCGCATTGGGTGGCGTCGCAACGGGCAACATAAATGCACAAGAAGCCGCAATAGCAATCAATACAGATAGAATCACGGGTGAGATACCAAAGGCTTCAGCAACACTGGCAAACACCGGAATAAGCAGCGCTGCACTGGCTGTATTACTCGCGAATTCCGTTAGGAACACCACGAAAACAGCAATCACGAATACAATAAAGAACAGACCTAAATGAGAGATCAGGGCACTTAGTTCATTGGCTAGGAAAACGCTGGTTCCCGTTTGCTTAAGTACGTTGCTCAAGCAAATACCGCCGCCAAACAGCAGTAATACCCCCCAATCTGCCGTTTTTTCTACATCTTTCCAGTGCACCACTCGGGCAAAATTGACCAAAACAATCGCACCCAGCGCAACCAGAGTATCAAAGCTCGCAAAACCACCCAGCATGGCATTGACTGGTTTGCTAAATATCCAACAAAAAACCGTTAATGCGAAAATACCAAGCGTGACGACTTTACCTTTATCCCAAGTAACAGGTTCATAATTGAGCTCGAACTCTCCATTAAGATCCGGTTTTAATGCGAAATATAAAATAGTAATCGCAATGGGCAGCATAATCGCCGCCGTTGGAGCACCAAATTTCATCCAATCTGTAAATGAAAGACCAACCTCAGCCGCGGCAATCGCGTTAGGAGGGCTTCCTACGATGGTTGCGATACCACCAATGCTGGCGCTGTAAGCAATACCTAACAGCACAAAAACATAGGTCGAATGACCACGGTCTTTATCCACTTTGCTGAGCACTCCAAGCACAAGCGGTAGCATCATCGCAGCGGTGGCGGTGTTACTGATCCACATTGAAAGCGCGGCAGTCACACCAAACAACATGAATACCGCAACGCTCATTTTCCCGCGCGCCATGATAAGAACTTTATCGGCAATAACTTTATCCAGCCCCTGCCGATGCATAGCAGCAGCCAATGCGAATCCACCTAAAAATAGGAAGATAATCGAGTTAGCAAAGTTATTGAGCGCCGTTTGGGTGTTAAAAACACCAAAAACGATGGCCATGATAGGCACAAGAATGGCTGTGACCGTGACATGTAAAGCTTCCGTTAACCACAGCACAGCAATAAATGCCAGCATACTAATGCCCAAAGCGACATTAGAATCAACAGGCAAGGCATTGTACAGGACAAAAAACAGGACAATATCGGCTAGGATGATAAGGCTGTTACGGTTAAAAAACCATTCTCGGGTGTTGGAGGGTAAAGGGACACTATCATTTCTATTCATTATTATTTTTCCTTATGAGGGCCTACTGGCAACAATATGATCACACATATTCAAACAAGGAGATAATAATTATTGCGAAATTGTTAACCTTATCAAGACTATGGTTAACAATTTAACACTTTGAAATAAATGGAAAACTATTGGTTAAATTACACCCATCCAATTACGGCTTAAAATAAGCTTAAAACGAATACCTTAGCATGGTATTCCTGCCAACAAATCAAATCCGTACTTAACTTGTTCACCTTTCATCACACGTCCATGTCCTTGGTTTTGGGTGGTAATAAGTGACACTTTCTCGATTTCTTCTGCCGCTCGCTTTGACACAGAATATTTGGTGAACTTATCATTCTCATCGTGAACAATGACGCTGCGAGATTGACGCTGAGCAAGCTTATGGTAAGGATCGATAGATTGAATGGGATAACGATATTGATCGGCAACTTCCGCAACAACGGCCTCAAATAAGCGCATCGAATAGCCAGACCTTGCCACACTGCTGAATAAGTTATCCAAATAATCCAGCACGGGCGCGACCAATAGCATGGGACAATGCTCAATTTTATGATGTCGGCACTCTAATGCGGCGGCCGTCCCCATACTGTGTCCAACGATACCAGCAACATTGTCAATACTATCGAGTATCGCTTCCAACCCTCCAACAAACGCAGGAATGTGACCATACACGCCCTCACTTTGACCATGTGCTGGGTGATCATAAGCTAATGCCGTATAACCACGTGCCGCAATATGCTCCATCAGTGGATAAAACTGACTTGCCGTGCCAGACCAACCATGAGTCAATAACCAAATGGGACCACTTCCGAGTTGATAAGTCGTCAGAGCCCCTTCGACGCACATTACACGGTCAGTTTTCAGGCCAATTGGCGGCTGGTTTTGAGGCTTACTTCTTGCCGGAGTCAACAATACATTTCGTGCAACTTTTTTGGCATGTGACGGTGCGAGCGTGTGATGAAGACGAGTGCTCATATTGACCAATGTACGTTTCACACTGAATGTGTTTGAGGTGCTGAAATAGATTTTTTCACTCACTGAGTTGCCCTTCCTCTCGATAAAATAGAACGTTCGTACTATTTCTAATTAAAAAATTTTATTTTGTTAAATGCTTGATTTTGTTATACAAAAGTAAACATTCGCTGTTGCAGACTCGTTCTTCTCGCTGCGAAAAGCGAGAATTAGCTAACATTGCTGCTTCACTATATTTCGCCATCGAGACATTAAATCGTCCACGCCTTTCCAAAAATGTTGATAACTTTCCATTTGGCCGTAGATCGAGTAGAACAAATGAGCACTTAAATAGAGTCCATACAACTCATAAGCAGCCTGCTTTACATCCAACTTCGGATGAAACTGTGCGCTATCAACCCCTTTTTGAATTTGAATTTGCAAGTAATGAATCCAAGTCGCGATGGTTTTTTTAAGTACTTTTTGAATTGCACAATCACAAGTTGCGACATCTTTCCACGCATCTAAAAACATACAACTGCCTTGGAATGAATGATTCCAACCTAACCAGTGCTCTAACAGCACTCGCAATTTAGCTTCGATATTCTCGTCGCTAATCAGGCGAGCCGGTGTAATAACACGCTCAGTAAACACAGAATGGGCATGCTCTAATACTGCAATTTGCAAATTTTCTTTAGCATTAAAATGCGCAAACAAACCACTTTTTGATAAACCGCACTGTTTTGCCAACTCACCGATAGTGAGACTTTCCAAACCGTTTTCACTGGCTAATTCGAACGCTTTGTTCAGTACATTTTCTCTTGTAATTCTACCTTTGCTCATATTATGCCGACTCTCACTTCATACCATGCTATTTTTAGCACGTTCGTTCTTTTTTGCAAATTTGATTTTGCAAAATGAGGAACTGTGGAAGAATAGCAACGCTATGAGCAACTTCAATGGATTGATATGACAACGATTATCGAACAACTTTTGTTTTCGGCCTCAATTACAGGGCCTATCTGTTTGATGTTAGTACTGGGCGTTGTACTGAAGCGAACGGGGGTTATCAACGACAATTTCATCGATGTCGCGTCACGAATCGTATTCCAAGTCACCTTACCAGCCATGCTATTTCTTAGCATCGTCAAATCACAGCACGATTTTTCTTCCAGTGCAGCACTGATTGGCTATGGACTACTCGCTAATTTCCTCTTTTTTCTTTTCACGACGTTTTTCACCAAAAAAGCGTTCCCACAACATCTGGATCACGGCGTGATCATCCAAGGCGGGTTTCGTGCGAATACCGCTATTATCGCTTTGGCTTATGTCGCAAATACTTATGGCGAACCTGGGCTAGCATTAGCGGCGATGTACGTTGCCGCAACCACTATCCTTTATAATATTCAAGCGGTGATAACACTCACGCCTAAAGGGGAAAGTTCAGGGCTCAAAGCCGCTGGAGTGATTGCCAAAACACTCACCAAAAACCCACTGATTATTGGTATTCTGCTCGGTGTTTTATGCTATTCCTTATCCCTTCCAATCCCGAAAATGGTTACTGATGCTGGCCAATATTTTGCCAATATGACACTACCATTAGCACTACTGTGTACTGGCGGCTCACTCAATATAGGTTCACTCAGAAGCGACAAAGCACCGGCTTGGTTTGCCACTGCCCATAAGCTGATTCTCGCCCCGATATTGATCACATCGGGTGCGTTACTTTTTGGCTTTCGCGGGTTAGATCTCGGGCTAGTCTTTTTGATGAGTGCATCCCCTACCGCTGCGGCCAGTTATGTTATGGCTAGAGCTATGGGAGGAAATGCAACCTTAGCGGCCAACATCATTGCATTGACGACCGTATTTTCACTGTTTACTTGTACACTAGGCATCTTCCTGCTCGCGTCTCTGAACTTAATCTAACCGCCTTTTAATTCACTGCGGAAAGGTAAGTCAGGAAGGGCCATTCAAAAAAGAGCGAATCATTCCATCATGGAGACATCACTTTCTTTCAGTCCATGATTAAATAGCGTCAACAATTGTTCACTTCGTTCACCCATTTTAGGGAACAACAGATAGTTATTATTGATGAGAAAAGGTTTGGGATGGTGCGTGATCATTTCTCGCCATTGCGGTAAGTATTTATCCAGAGTGTAATAACCGATATGAATTTCTTCTGGCATGAGATCAATCCGCTTTTTCGCCAGCCGTTCGAAGTTCTGTTTTGGATCATTGACTCGAGACATTTTTATTTGCTGCGTCTCTAACAATCTGTCTAACTCGGCACCATAGCTGTAGGCAATGCCACCTCCTAAATATAACCCCTTAAGATCATAGAGGCTTTCCCAGTGAAAGTCGGTTTCTTTATGGTGAAAAAACACGAAGCGTTCATCGCTCACCGCTTCGCTATAATAAAAATCTACCGTCCGCTCTTGGTTAAACATCCAAATGGCAGTCGCATCATAACGTCCAGCTTTGGCTTCGGCGTATGCTCTCGCCCATGGGAAAAAATGAAACTCAACTTCGTAGCCGGCATCCTTAAATACTTTACGGATGATCTCAGCAACAAAACCATTATTTTCAAGGTGTTGACCAATAAACGGCGGCCATTCACCAGCACTAATACGAATAATATGACTATTGTGTATTGAGGATGGCGCTGCCCATGCGGGAATAGAAATCCATGATAGGATGAGACAGAGCCAAACCTCATACCATCTTAAAGATTTCATTGCCGTACCTGAACATTGAGCAAACTTTTAAGAAACATAACAAAAACTAATAAAACAAAACGTATACATAATATATTTATGTTTTTATGCTAGTGCAGTTCTTAAACCCACTTTTTGTAACCAACACGACAAAAATAAGGCCACGTGCTACACCATCAATGAGGAAAGAACCATGATGAAATGGATAGTTGGTTTAAGCCTACTATTTAGCAATGTTGCTAGTTTGGCAGCGACTTCGGTCGATTGGTTACAGGTAAAATCAGAAGACGGCATTACGATCTACTCGCGACACCATAGCGATGGCTTAGTCCAAATACGGGCGCAAATGTTTGTACCCACCAGCTATTTCGCTTTTATGCGGCTATTAGATGACAGTGAACATGTACCAAACTGGATAGATAACGTGAGTAACAGCCGTGTGCTGCAAAAAATTTCAGATACCGAGAATATTGTTTACACCCAATTCTCAGCGCCATGGCCAGCTAAAAACAGAGATATGGTGACTTATTCAAAATTTGAGATGCTACCTAATGGCTTAAGTCTAGACATAGTGGATGCCTTAAATTACTTGCCTGAACAACCAGGATACATCCGTATCACTCAAGTCAACGCACATTGGACGCTGCAAAAACTGACTAATGGTATGACTCACATCGATTATATTGCCTTCGCTAATCCAGGAGGTGCGCTACCTAACTGGTTAGTGAACAAACTGTCCACTGACAGTGCCTTTACCACATTTAAAGGCTTGCGCCGAGAATTGGCCACTTATCAAGATAAACTTCACCCTGCCGTGAATGAATAGCATTCTTAACCCAATACTTGGCCAAAAGGAAGGTAAATAATATTCAGCACGATCAAGACAACCATCGCACTGAACGTTAGCTTCATACCACGAATCCGCCCTTTAAGTTGGTCACTTAAAATCGCTCTGGCATGTAAAATTCGGCCAACGATAAACGTAATACCCACCCCGTGGATCCACCATACACTGGCACCATTAAACTCCAATAACCCCATTAGGATTAAAGTAATAGGAATGTATTCTGCGGCATTTCCTTGCGCGCTGCGAGCTAATTGCAGTGCTGGTACTCCACCATCGGCATATCTCACTTGGTTAGCCCGACGCTGTTTAATAACGTTAATCGCTAGCCACAAAAATAATACTGAAAGTATCGATGCATATAGAGCAGTAACCATGGTCATTCCTTTTCAAGTCAGCAGTGTCTCTATAGTAGTGCATCAAACACGTTCAGATCACTACTCTGATTCAAAGCAATCTCTAGTGCTGGAGTGGCTTAATCTCTTGGGCCGAGTACACCTTATTTACTTTATCCCAAGGAATCGGGTCAATTGATACACCTGCGTCTTTTGCGCGTTGTTGTATATCATTTAGTAAAGAACCCTGTTTATATCTTTCTTCATCAAACCCATTACTATCACG